>PMYF01000279.1:29217-29473 GCA_003171295.1 Acidobacteriota bacterium
GCCGCGCCCTGGGAGGTGCAGGTCGCAGCACTTCCACCTCTACATCAGGCTCCGCGTGAGGGCCGCCCTGCGGACCTTGCTTAAAGACAGGGTGCCGAGGCCGGGCGACTTCAGGTAGGCCAATGAACCCCGAGAGAAGAAACAGGATAATGGTCAGCGTCAGGTCAGTCTCGAAGCTGGAGGTTCGGGCCATGGCCATGGCTAAGTCCGGGCAGGGTGCAGGCTCCGGCAGGCGGGGCCACGGGTCGGGCGGACT
>PMYF01000177.1:0-5931 GCA_003171295.1 Acidobacteriota bacterium
GAGAGCCATCTGACGAGGCGGCTGTTTGGGAGTATGGTGCGGCGGATGGAGGGTTTGCCACTACCAGCCGGATGTTCCAACCATATACCTGCGAGCTAAGAGACAAGGACGAATCACGGCGGCTTGTCGAAAGCCTGCTGAACGAAAAAGCCGCTCGGTCCCCGGCGCAGATCGGTGGGCGTCCGCTACACTGGTCCGCATGGCTCGCTTCCTCATCTTTGTTGCATTCCTGATCGCGACCTTTGACTGCACACACGGCCAATGGGAGATTCTGGAAGCACATACCACGGCTAGCCTTCTGGGCATCGAAAGCATAGGCAACGGAGTAGCTTGGGCCAGCGGTATCCTTGTGGTCCATCTTCTGTGGCTTGCGCTGGTGATTTTTGGTGCCCTCTGGACGCGTGGGAGACCCGTGTTGAGCGCGTTGCATATACTGGCGCTGCTCTGGGGAATTATGGTGGAGGTGAGCCCGTGGCAGTGCCCTCTGACTCTGATGGAACAGTATTTTGAAGCGCAGGCCGGTCTCCGTGCGTACCACGATAGTTTCCTGCTGCACTACCTGGACGCGATCGTGTATCCCAATCTTCCCGACTGGGCCGTGACGAGCGCGGGTACTGCCGTATGCGCTCTCAATCTTGGAATCTATTGCTGGCGGTTCGGAAAGGCCTGGGTTTCAAGAAAGACGACACGTTGAGATCCCAAATGAAAATACCGGTGAGCGTTACGGCATTTCCCGAAATAGTGCGGTCTTTGTTGCTGAGTGCAGGGCCGCCGCTCCCCGTCATCAGCCATTCGATCGATTTACGATACAGCTTGGCAATCCTGAACAGGATCGTGGCGCCGGGTTCCTTGAGCCCGCGTTCGATGGCCAAAAGTTGGCTGTGAGCAATGCCGACAGGGACCTCAGTGTAGCGGGCGCGGAGGACGCCGTGCTCGGTGATGGTGGCGGTTACGCATTTGGCTGGGGTTACGTCGAATGCGGGGTTGCGGATGGAGCGGCCAACGGGAACATCACCGGAATCAGGTTGATCCTCCAGCGGCGGCTGCCTTGGTCGCGTGGCGCTGACCGCCGCCATCCTGGCAGTTCGGCGGTGCCCAGGATAGGTCGAGCTTGAGATTTGGTTCGACCAGCCCGTTCGGTATTGCGGGCGCCGACGCGGGGACAGCCGCCCTCACCATCTCCGCCACAGCGGCAACCAGTACCGCTCAGGTGTGTCCCCTGCGCAACGGAGGCAGGTGGTACAACGCCGGCGCGGTTCTCGCCTGCATCTTGTTCTTCGGTATGCGAACGTATTCCTACCCGCTTTTGATGATGAACACGGTTTTGTCATCAATGCGGTCAGGCTCATCAATCTGCTGCAGGTGATCGTCATTCCTTACCGCATGCTCCAGGATCGCGTTGCAGATTTGTTTTGCCGGCTCTTGTTTGTGTTTTTCGATAATTCGTTCGATCTCTTGCCTGTCCCGCTCATCGCTGCCGTCATAAACGCCGTCTGTATAAAGGAAAAGGATGTCTCCTCTACCCATCAGGTTGATTTCAGCCAAGTCAGAGGAACTCATCTGACTCGTACGAAGTTTAAGAGAAACATACTTGCTTCGGTCAGGATGGTCCTCGGGAATTTCGAGTCCAAGCGCGGGGAATTGCACCATGCAATCCTTCTTGATCTCCATGAACCTCCCATATTTTGCGGAGAATACAAGCGGTGGTGGATGCCCGAAGTTTACAAAGCGAAAGAGTCCATCAGGGCGTATCTCCCCGTACAACATGGTCGCGATTTCCTGGGGACTGTCTTCCGTGTCTCGGCTCAAAGCATTCCTGGCGGTAACGGACCGTGCAAGCCTGAGGTTAATTCTCTCGAAGAAATCTGGCGTTGTTTTCCCATTGCAATCAAGCTCAGAAAGCATAGCCGTATGAAAAGTGTCATGCACCGTCGACGCAATCTTGGCCGCGATGATCCCATGTCCCTGGGCATCGACCAACAGCACCCCCGCAGTGGTATAGAGCTCTTGCAGGTTCTCGGCAATGCTCAGTTGCTCTGAGCTCTTCGCCTGCCTGTATTCGGCGGCGTCGGCGGAGGTGTAGTCCGGTCTGGCTTGCAACCACTGCACATGAACATCGACTCCGTTTTGCGGTATCGAGCCCTCCAGAGGAGGTTCCAGGTACTTCTTGGATAACTTGTTAGCGCGGGCTATACGTGCGCCGATGTTATAGCGCTGTTGAAAGTTGATGTACTCAATGAGATCGCCGCCCACTTTCTCCGCAGGAATCGAGTTGCCGAACATTTCAATTCCAGCCAACTGGGGGATCGCACCCTCCACTGGCATCAATCTCTTACGAAGATATTCGTCAATGCTGGGAACTAATGGCGCCGTCACCATATCAGGGGTCTGAACTGTAATTGCCTCTCCTATACATCCTCAAGCTAAAGGGACACCTTCAATTGTACATGGGTTGCTTGAAATCATCGACTTCTTCTCGCGACACTTTCGAGAGAAGTCCGCCGCCCCCGAGTTCTCAAGTTCGCCGCATCGAACAAGGTGGATCGTGCAACGGGGTGGTGGGTTGTCGAACCTGGAGAGCCGGCAGGCGCTGGACCAGGTGATCGAAACTGGCAGATGCGGTGTGTTCCTTAGCCTGACAGGGGAGCTGTACGCCAAGCTCAGGACTCGATGAGACGAGTGGTGGAGGGTAGCGGGATCACTTACGGCAGGGCTGCGGCTGCGTTTCAAAAGGCTTGGGAGACCACACAAGTCGATGGGAAGACATTCTCCCGGGAGGAAATTGAAAAGCTTACGTTCACCAGTTCCCCTGAGGGTTGGAAGATTGTCCGAGAAGAGGAACTCAATATCATCAGAGCGTCCAGACGCTGATCGCACTGGTCCGTGACGGGCGACAATAAGAAGTACCGGGCCGACAAGTAGTTGACGCCAGACAGTATGTAACGAAGATGAGCGGTTTCAATGAATTGCAGCTTGCAATTGTCAGGGTTCACCACGGGGAGAAACACTTTCCCACGGCAGCCCAGCTTGTTGGTCACAAGCACTTGCCAGGCCATTGTCGGCTATCTCCCAGACAAAACGAGGTCCTGAAGCTGCTCGCCGAAGGAAACAGCGTCAAAGAGGTTTCCATCTTTCTGTGCTTGAGCGCAAAGACCGTCGAGGTACACAAGAGCAATCTCATGGAGAAGCTGAACATCCACAATAAGGCCCAGCTCGTCATGTACGCAGTCCGGCACAAGGTTGTTTCAGTGTCTGGCGAAGCGTGAGGCCAAGTGATGAAGCTGAAGGTTGAACGGCTTGACTCGTTAAGAACCGCCCCAACGGAGGTGGATGGGAGTACAATAGTGCGCAACCGAGAAGGCAAAATGGCAATCCTGGCTACAATGCTCGCGAATGCACGCGAGGGAGGAGGGAACCATGAAATTCAACATCTACGCTCTGGCCGTGACATCGGCAATACTGTGTGGGCTGGTTATGCTGCTGGTGACGATAGCCAACTTTGTCTGTGGGAGCTACGGTCAGCAATTCCTTCAGACAATGTCATCTGTCTACCCCGGATACCATGCAACTCACAGCGTTGTACAAGTCATCGTCGGGACTCTCTACGGAGCCGTAGAAGGGCTCATCGGTGGCGCTGCCTTTGCTTGGCTTTACAATTGGCTTCACGATCAGTGTGCTAAGCTCGGCTTCTGAGCAACAAAGGGCCTGCTGATCCGCATGAACGATTCGGCAACGATGCTGGTCACTCAGATACGCTAAACCGGCAGAGCGGATATTCTCGTTAGTTGCTCTTGGCTATGAGACAGTCTTCGGCACGCCTATTTGGGAGCTCTGTCTCCACCTCTATATGGCGTATCA
The DNA here is from genome assembly GCA_003171295.1 of Acidobacteriota bacterium. GTDB lineage: Bacteria > Acidobacteriota > Terriglobia > UBA7540 > UBA7540 > Bog-366. The sequence goes on from PMYF01000177.1 coordinate 3,859, forward strand.
GGAGGGCTACAAGAAACGCAATGCCAGGCTGAACCGGCGCTTGGCAAAGGCCGATTCGGAAAACGCACCAACCAAACCTCGATACCGAGGATACGTGTCATAAGCCACAGGGCGCCTTCGGGCGCCTTTTGTTCGTTAAGGGGTTTCCTCTATCCTCTTCCACCTGACAACTCCATAGGATGTTGTTGTACCGGAGAATCGATGAGAAAGTTCAGCGAGATCACACTGAAGGTGATTGTTGAAAGCATGGATTGTCGGTGATAGCTTTGCCAACAGCCCGATCGGCCGTTGGAGGAGCTTGGACGGGGATTGTCGCGGTCACTTGATGAAAAATCGCCGAGTATCAATTCGAGACTCTGCTGGAACCAATCTGGCTCGAAGGCGACAACGCTTGGCCATTCGTCTGGAATGCCGTTGTGGTCGGGGAACAGATCGACCTACCATTGCCGTTTCTCAGCTATCCTCTGTGTCTCAACCCACACCTTATGGAACAGCCGGATGGGTGAGATCCGGCCGTTTGTTTTCTGTAGGTTAGTGGGCTGGTTTTCAGCACCCTTTTGAGACAGCCTGGTTGGCGGGCATTTCCGCCTGGATGATGCGGTGGATCGTTGCCCTGGAGGCGCTATGAGTGCGGGCGATCTGGCCCAGGCTCTGTCCATGCTTACGGTCTTGAACGATTGCGGCCCGGTCGAGATCAAGGGGTCGGCGTCCGATGTGGCGGCCTTCGAGGCGAGCGCGCCGCATGCCGGCGCGCACTCGCTCGACGATCAGGTTGCGTTCCAGTTCGGCGATGGCGCCGATGATGACCACGATGGCGCGACCCAGCGGGCCGCCGGTATCGATGTTCTCCCGGAACGAGACGTACTCGATGTTGAGTCGGTTCAACTCGTCCAGCACATCGAGGAAGTGCTTCACCGACCGGGCGATCCTGTCTGACGCCCAGACCAGGACAACGTCGAACCGCCCGCGGCGGGCATCGACCATCATTTGATCGAGGCCTTGGCGCCTGGACTTGGCGCCGCTGATTCGGTCGGTGTACTCCTGCACGATCTCGTAGCCGCGCTGGGAGGCCATCTGTCGGAGGTCATAAAGCTGTGTCTCTGGGTGCTGATCCAGGGTGGACACTCGCATGTAAAGGGCGGCGCGCTTCATCCGCGCCGTCCCTTCTTCTGCGGGGCAGTGGATCCATGCTTGACGACATAGTTTTGGATGAACTCCATCAGTACGGTCGTCATATCGACGCCCTGCGCCGCGGTGGCGGCCTTGAAGGCGTTGTGGAGGCTNNTTTATCCCTGTTCCTTCCTTCTTCTTGATCGGTCTCACCTCCTTCCCTGGAGATGAGTCTATGCGGGTTTGAGTACCGGCCGCCAGTGCCCCGGATGGTCCGGGGCCTGACGGCAGGGTAGGTTCACTTTACCCAGGCATCTCTGCAGATCCGGACCGCGACCCCCATCTCCTCGGGGCTCAGGCCAAGCACCGCCGCCATCAGGTCCAGCTGTTCCGGATCGGGAACACGGCCGGCCTCGATGGCAAGCCACTCCTCGCCCCCCATGCCAGCCAGACGGGCTACTGCCTCCAACGGAAGGACACTGTTCTCTCGAGCCTTCCTCATAAAGATGCCGAACAACTGGCCCCAGACCCTACGAATGACCTCGCTGGACTTCTTCTGACTGCAAATCTACATACTCATATACACAATGCTCCTCATTTACCCTCCCTGTCAAGCAAATGGAAGGGCGCTGATTTAATTCCACGATGAGTATGTACTCAGTGTTGGTCCCAGCCAAAGCCCCGGCCGATGCAAAATGTCCATCCTGGGAGATGTAGCCCCTTACTCACGTGAGTACCAGAAGTATGCCGGCGTCGTCCGCCATCACTCCCAGTACGACTCCGACCTGCGCGCCGAGTACGAACGCATCCAGGAACAGGTCCGCCAGACCAAGGAATCAACCATCCAGGTTGCCCAGCGCCACTTCAACGCCCCGGTCGATACCATAGAAGGCACGTCAAGAGCGCATCCGCCCAGGGCATCGAACTGGCCGAGTATCCGGGCCGGACCTTCCACTTCAGCTC
>PMYF01000177.1:5942-8571 GCA_003171295.1 Acidobacteriota bacterium
GATCATCCGGAGAGATGCCTACCTGGCCGATGTGCTGGCTGAAGGGACGCACGTTCAGGCGGTTGTGCCCAGAGGGGCGGCCGAGGCGGCAGAGGATATCCGGGCGGTCATTTCGGCCGACGGGACGAACGTGAACCGGGTGCCTTCCCGGCGCCACATGTAAAACTCCCCGCGCGCGCCGGGGAAGCCCCGGAGCCCCTCCCCTGTCCTGATCCCTTCCGGTACCGGGCCTCCCAGCCATGCGCCCGTTCACGAACTCCGGGCTCCGACGCAGCGCACACACCAGCCCTCCGGAAAGGCGCCCAGAGATTTCGATGACAAGATCAAGCGATATAATTGATAGAGGACCAGACGGGTCAGCTGGGGTCTGGAAGGGACCTTTCCGGGCTTCCTCATCGGCTTTTTAGAGGCGATTTTCAGGTCGGAAATGCCCTTGAAAATGGTCTCCGGCATCCCCCACAGGTTGTGTGCAGCAAATCTCGGAAAAACGTCGGGTCCCTATGGGATCCCTACGGAGCACTGGAGGTTACGGAACACTTTCCGGCCTTTTGGGGGGCTCGGCCCCCGCGCTAGTATAAGCAAAATCCGTTTGGAAACCGAATTCACTCTTTCACTGCACTAAAAACGCTGCATTTTCACGCCTGATTCCCAACCAACTTGCCTGAGTCCCAGATTCGCCTCTCCGTGGGCCGCCGGGCGCCTCACTTTCGGCGACAACTGTTGCGCACTCGGGCTTGAATAACTGCGCGACACCCGATTTCCGGTTAGCACTGGTGCGCAGCTGCCGGATGCGGGGTGCGCAACACGTCATCTGCAGCACCTGACCACGCTTATTCGGGCCGCGGGCCCATCGGATCAGTCGGGTGGTATGCTGCATGGTTCGCCCGATGGGCCTACTTCGCTATGCCCGATTCCACCATCCGACACAGGGCGCTTAACATCGCTCTCGATAGGCAAATCAGGGGATAACCTGATTGATTTCGCTCACACATGGGTGTCGGCAAGCGGCAGCGCTTCCGGAATCGATTTTCGGAGGCCGCCCTCCCTTCCAGAAGCTTATCGCCTCGTCGTCGAACTCATGCTCGGCGGTGTGCGGCTTCATCGGCTCGTCGCCTATCGACACCACGTTTCACTCAACCGGTTGACAATGGCTCGAATCGGTTTCGAATTCGAACTTAATCAATCCCGGATGCTACGGCGTTTGAACTAAACCGCTGGCGCGGCGGATGCTGCAGCAGTGGTGGTCCCCGAGCCTTTTAGGCCATGTAAGGTTTGGGTCACAAGGAGGCTTTTGTGACCCATCTTCGGCAGAAGATGCTGGATGAGCTCCAGCGTCGTAACTACTCGCAGAACACGGTCTGCACCTACATGCACGCGGTAGAAGACTTTTCCAGGTACTTTCACCGCTCGCCAGACAGGTTGGGGCCTGATCATATCCGGCAGTATCAGGCCTATCTGTTTCGAGAACGCAAGCTCCAAGCAGGGACGATTGCCTGCTGCACCGCAGCATTGCGTTTTCTCTACGTCAAGACTCTGCGACGCCCGTATCTCCCCGAGCACATCCCATTTCCAAAACGCCCCAGGCAATTGCCCGTTGTACTCAGTCCGGAAGAGGTCGCGCGGGTGATTGATTCAGCAGAGAACCTGATGCGCCGCACCATGGTGATGACGCTGTACTCGACCGGCATACGCTGCTCAGAACTGTGCCATCTCAAGGTCTCCGATATCGACAGCGAACGCATGGTGATTCGTGTCCACAAGGGCAAGGGCGGCCGCGACCGCGATGTTCTATTGAGCCCCAAGCTGTTGGACACTCTGCGCGAGTACTGGCGCTGGATGAAGCCCAAAACCTACCTGTTCCCAGGCACGGTGAACAATTGGCGTGCTGATGTGCCCATTACTCCGAAGGTCGTGTGGAAGGCCGTGAACGAGGCTGGTAAGCGCGCCGGCATCAGCAAGCGCTGTGCGCCCCATTTGCTTCGCCACAGCTTCGCTACACACATGCTGGAAGCCGGCGTCGATCTGCGCACCATCCAGGTATTGCTCGGCCATGCCAAGATCGGCGATACCGCTCTCTACCTGCATCTGTCCCGCCGCCATCTGCAGGCGGTCGCCAGCCCGCTGGAAGCGATAGAGGTGTCCAGTCCCAGCGAGGTAAAGCGGTCCAGGAGGAAGATTAAGCGATGAGCCGGCCCACCCTCGAGGTGGCCGACATCGTCCGCGCAGCGGGCAACAGATTCTGGGAGAAGCACAAGTCGCACCTTGCATGGTTGCATTGCAAGGTGCTCGATGCCATTGTCCGGTGCCGCACCGCGGCACTAGGCGGTCATCTTGATAAGTGCGCCAGCTGCGGCCATCAGGCCATTTCATTCAACTCATGCAGATCACGACACTGCCCAAAGTGCCAGGGGAACGCGCGCGCAAAATGGCTGGCGGCGCGCTCGGCCGAACTGTTGCCCGTGCCGTACTTCCACATCGTCTTCACTCTGCCGCACGAACTCTCCGCCTTAGTGCTCCAGAACAAGCGGCTACTCTACGATTTGCTCTACCGCGCCAGCGCCGCGACCATGCTCGAACTGGCTCGCGATCCCAAGCACCTGGGAGCAGACATCGGATTCCTCGGCGTGCT
>PMYF01000727.1:0-6401 GCA_003171295.1 Acidobacteriota bacterium
TACGAGTCCTATTTCATCATGCGTTGGCTGGGTGGCATCGGCGGCGCCAAGTGCGGCGGCGGCTGGTACGATTGGCTGGGCACCACCGAAAAGACCTACCTGGAGCAAGCCCGGATGACCATCCTGGGCGGGGCGCGCGAAAGCATGCTGTTTTGCTACGGCGGACTCCAAAGCACGACCGGCCCGAAAGATGTCGAGGCCCTGCGGCTGCAAATCCCGCGGCTGCTCTCCACCGCGCGCGAGGTCGGCAAACGCAAACCCATCGGCCTGGCCGCCTACCGGCCGATCAACAGCGATCCCGGCAAGGAACCGCGCGTGTACGACTTCGTCGGCATGATGGGACTGCCCCTCGTGCCGTGCCATGAATTCCCCACCAACGCCCAGGCCGCGTTCTTCCCCGTGCATTGCCTCAAGGACAAGGATTTCCCGGCCAAACTCGCCGCCTTCATTGCGGCCGGCAAACCGGTGCTGATCACCGATGGGCTGAAGACCCGCCTCGAAGGCCAGGTCAAGCTTGACGCACCGAATGTCATTGTCCTCGATGTGAAAGGCGACCCCAAGTCGTTGCTCAACTTATCCCAGGAAGCCCTCGACCAGTTGCGCGCCCCATTGCTGCGCCCATTCAAGTCCAGTTTCAAAGCGCCCAATAAGGTGTCCCTGCAACTCTACGAGGACGGGAGCTGGGTGATCTCCAATTTCAACGATGACGTGGCGCCCGTAGAATTAAACGGCAACCGTCACCAAGTGGCCGACCGGGGGTGGTTGGATGCGTGGAAATGAAAGGTTAACCACAGAATAGTGTGTGAGTAAGACCGCCACGATTCGCATCCGTATCGAACCGAGCCTCAAGCGCGAGGTGGAGGACATTCTCGCCCAGTTGGAGCTGACCTCTTCTGAGACCATTCAATTGCTTTATCGGCAGATCAAATTGCACCGGGGTTTGCCCTTTGATGTGCGGATTCCCAACGCCCTCACCGCACGTACGCTACGCGCCAGCAAGGTAGGCAAGAACGTGAAGCGGTTTGGCAGCAAGAGAGAACTCTTCGCCGACCTGGGCTTGTGAGAACTTTCAGCCGCCTGTCATCTGCCCTCAAACAATCCCAGGGGGCGATTCCCGTCGCCCCAGTTCCACGCCCGCGCGCCAGCACAAGCCGCGAAACGTCCCGTGGCCGTACTACTTCAAAAACCGCAGCGCGGCTCAGTCATGGCTGCGGTTAGGGCTTGTGACCAAGCGCGGCGGGCCAGGCGTGCCCAGCATGGGCCAGAGGTGCATTCCCGCAGCCCCCTCCAGCACGCTTGTCAGCCACGTCCCTGCCTTTCCTTCGAGTACTGCCATAACGCCCGGTCGAGTTCACGCATGGAAAGCGACGGCAGGGTTCGGCGCGCCCGCGCCAGTAGATTGCGAGTTGCTTCAACATACTCCCACCAAAACTCAAACGTGTACTGTGGTGGCTGGTCGAACCCCATCGACCAGAGTGCTCGGAAATCCAGGATGGGGTAAACATCGCGGTGAAAGAAATGCAGGATGACCGATGCAGTGGGGTAACTCACGCCGTGGAGGACCTGCAATGCTTCGACGCGGACCCTCTCTGAGCGTGCTCGAAGTGCCGCCGCTGTGATCTCCTCGACCTCGCGCCTCTCGTTCCTCCTCGCGTGTCCCGCAGCCCTGGGGGCCTTCCAATCGCAAACGGCGCAAAGGTCCTCAAGTCGCATCTTTTTCTCCTTCTGGATGCGGTTCCTGCGTGCAAGTAGGTCGTCATCCTCTAGCGGATAGTTGTAGCGTGCCAAAAACTGGCGTATCTGGGTTGCGTGTAATCTTGGGCCCATGTGCGACGGCAATGGCTAGACTTCCTTGAACCAAGATTCATCTACCGTGACCTTCTCGATCATTTCGGTGTGAACTCCAAGACTAAACTCCTTCAGCTTCTCGGCGAGCTGCTCGCCGTCCACAAGGTCGATTGGCGGCGCGCCATCGCGCGTGGCTTCCTTGATGGCGTCGCGCGAAAAAGTGCCGGTCGTGATGAACAGCCCCTTATCTGCGCGACCGACCATAGCGCCGCGGAAATCGCGTATATGGCTTGCCGATACGATGCCCTTATACCGCTTGCACTGAAATACGACGTGGAAACTCATGAACCCGTGAATCCGTGCGATGCCCTTCCCATCAATGCCGCCGTCGCCGGTGCGGCCCGTAACCTCGACCTGAATGAAACCTGACTCGCGCAAAAGGCGCTGAATCAGGCGCTCAAACGAGGATGGATCAATCGACGTGGTCAGGATTTGGTAAAGCGTGGTGCGCCAAGTCTGCGCTTCCTCCGGCGTCTCAGCGTCCGGTGCAGTTTTGTGGTTCTTCTGGTCGGCCTTCGCTTGCTTCTCCTTTCGGGCTTGCTCTCTGGCGACCTTGATAACGTCCTTCGGGTCAACGACGGCCAGGTCGGTCTTCCCGAGTGACCACACGCCCCGGCTGGAGTTCGTGAGCGCGCCATACTTCTTCAGGTACGTGCGCGCCCAAGCGAGACGGTAGTGAACCTCGGTTTGGTTGCTTGCCTCCGGCTCGTGCAGCACGGACAGAACGTCGTCCGAAAGTTTGAGGTTCTCGATGACCTTCTCGTAAATCTCCTCGATGGAGCCAGAGCCGCCGAGATCGCGCAAAGCCGTGATGAGAGGATTCATCAACTGGTCAAGAGTGGGGACTTTTGTCATAAAGATCGAGAGGGTCCGCTTATTCAGCTTTCTTGGGGCGCCGTTCCGACCGTTTCTTGGCTACGTCAAAAAGAGCCGCACGTTGTAGCCATGATATTGCTCGGTAGGAATTGAGCTCCGTTGCGTACTGGTTATCGATCCCGTGCAAAACCTCATGGCGATTTAGTTCCCCCGGCCGATATGTGGGCGAAGTAGTTGATGCCGTAAGCGGCAACGGTTCCAGAACGAGGCGCAGCAGAGCTTCCTCGAATACATCACCTGCGATATTCGCGATCACGTCGCCCATCCTACTCACTGAATCGCTTCTTCGGGTGTAGATCGACACGCCCAAGATTCCCTTAGGGATTCCATCTGCCTGCGCGAGGAAGACTGGCACGGAAAGTTCGTAGTCGCCAGCATCGTGCGCTTGAAACGCCTTCTGCAGGATTCGTTGCCGCTCGGGAAACCTCTTTGTGAGATCGTCTTCTATATCCTGACGAATTCGCGAGAAATGGGCACACATCTGCTTGTGTCCCTCGGCGATGTTGCCGGTTCTGAACAAGTGAGCGATTGGATATATTGCGGCATGATCCGTACGCCGCAAGGAAGTGAACCACCCGTTTTGGGCTAGAATGCGGATTTGCTCGGGATAGCCTGCGTAAAATCGTCGCATGCTCTCGGCGACCTTAGCCCAACCGGTTGAAATCTCAGCTGAAAGTCGCACGCCAGACTTACGAACGTGCTCTCTAAGCTGCTCATTAAGAGCCGCAATCTGCTGACCAAATTCGAGGGGAATTGTCATTAATAGGTTCCCTTGCTCCATTGATGATTGAGGTCGAACCATGTGTGTACCGACCTTACGGAGCAAGGTGGATTCTGTCAAGCCTGCGCTGTCGCCTGCGGGAAGAGCGAGGAAGGCGCGGTTCTTTCAGCCAGGTCGGCTTTGACGGGCAGGAGCGGATTTCTGCGGACGCCGCGGCGGTGTTGGTTTGGCGTAACGCTGGATTGAAGGCCATAAGTAATGATTGGTTAGTGCTTCCCGTTGCCCGAGCTCTACGCCCACCACCCGCCAGCACATGGCGCGAAACGTCCCGTGCCCGCCCGACCTCAGAAACCGCAACGCGGCCCAACGCGGGCTGCGCTTAGCGGGTCAGGTCAGGTGATTGTCAATCCCTCCTTTAGCAAATCGGCAGCCTTCCCCTCGCTGGATCGTCTTCTTGGCCCCACCATTTCGCTGTCTTCGTTTGAAACTCAAAGGACTGAATATCAGGGTCTGCCGAGTAGAGCTGCAAGTATGGTTCACTCATCTTCCAGCCCGAAGCCGCCTTGCCCTTGGGGAAGAGGGTAAGGAGCTTTTGCATCGGCAGGATGAACACTCGGACCACTTCTCCTGCATCAACTACAATCGCGAAGTAGGGGACGCAGTCGAAAGCGTCACACGCCGCTTTTGCTTTCTCGAAGTTGTCGTTCGGAATGCTCAGGTAATCTTTCTCCGTCCCTTGCGCCCTACTCCGACTCTTCACGGAGATACCCATGATCTCGTTCGTGTGCGGGTTGCGTGCGATGATATCAATACCTGTGTGGTCCACGTGAGCGCATTCGAACCCGTACTTCGAGAGCCAATAGAGAACCAGCGTTTCACCGAAATCACCGGTGATCCTTCCATGCCGAGTGCTTTTATTTATCCTCATTCGATCCTCGCGGCGAGCCATGAAAACTCAACGGCGCGGGGTCGAGGTCGCCCGACATGCAAGGGCGAAACCGCCGCCGCGCCCGCTGAAGTGATGTGGTTGGGGCTTCATGATTAGTCTAATCCCAGCAATTCCCACTTGTCGAGGTACTCGTTCTGCGGGTCTCTGAAGTGGCGCATCGGATTATGGAGACTGTGCGGTCTTCCACCTCGGCCCAAGGTGGATTCCCACTTTTTGTGACTGCTGCTCACGTAGGCGGCGACCACTTTGCTTGGAACCACGTGGAACCGGGGGAGCAATCCCGGGTCATTCAAGTTGACGAACACGTAGAAATGGGAATCCGAACGGGCAGTATCCGCCTTCTCGTTCAATAGCCAATCTTTCTTTTTGGTGGTGTTTGTTTTCACCTGGATGCCAACTGACTTGGATGCATCAGAATTGGCCGCGAGGACGTCGATACCTCGGGTGTTCCGCAGGGTTATCGAAGCAATGTAGCCCCGCCTGGACAATTCTGCTGCGACGAAGTACTCCCCGGACACTCCCACAAGTGTCGTCGCCAAGTCCCCTATCCCCTGGACAGTGGAGGTCATTCTTCCCGACTCTACGGAGCAGGGAGGATTCCGTCAAGCGTGCGGCTGGATTCTGTGGGGAGGATGGGGATGGCGCGGCTAATCAGAAATTCCGGCTCTGCCGGGCGGGAGCGGATTTGGGCAGGCTTCCGGTTCGGGGACGGGAAAAGGCCAAAAACCACCAGAGCGGGACGTTTTTGACCTAAGTTGCCCGGCTGGCAGCGCTGGCTCTCGCGTCGCGGCACCGGGCAATGAGCGCTCCTGCGGACTTCTACCCTTCGTCGGTTCTCCTGTCTCCATCCTGACGGCCTCATGCCCGCCCAAATCCGCATTTGGCCGCGATTGGCCGTCGGCAATTGGCCTTTGGCCATCCCCATTACCCTCGCCTAAGGTCGTTTTCGCGGCTTCCACGCTCGGCGACGCTGGCTCACCACTGGTCTGGAGGTTCGGCACGGGTTGGGAACCAATCCCTTGGGCATCCGGTGTGCACCCCTTGTGCATAATGGACTGTAACGTTAACGCTCCGGCATTGCTTGCCTGCTGATCTGCCGGTTTGTCGGGCACGATCTCGTTGGTTTCCTTATCAAAACCCTCCCAGCCATCCTTCTGCTGACAGGTGACGATGAATACCTTCTCGCCCGGCCGCGGTTCGCCATACCGGGCAACGTAGATCGCCGTGATATCGCTCAGGCCGTTCTGCGGGGCCGGCAGGAGGCCCAGGTAGGCCACGTTCCGGCGCTTCATCCGGCCCGCGCTGCATGGCGCCTGGCCGAATACCATGATGTCTTCCGTCACCGGGTCGGCAACGTTCAGCAACAACCGGACGCCATCCTCCCCGTTGCGGATGGTTAGTTGCGCGACCGGGTTTGGGCCAAACACAACCGGCGCAGGGGGGAGCAACAGCAACCCTTTAAGGCCAATGCACGCCCTCGCGCTGTTCAGACCTTGGAAAAGCTGTTGGCCGGTCAGCGGGCCCGAACCTAGCCGCCGCTTGCTCTGCACCGTCGGACCCGCCACGTCCCAGGCCTCGCGCTGCGCTTGCGTCAGCACTCGGCTCCAGGCGCGCGCGAAGCTGCCAAAGGCCCCCCGCATGTGCTGTCGCGCTGGCGTTCTGGGATTGGCTGGAACCACCAGGGCGCGGTGGCAGATCCCGTATCTGGAATTATAGGCGACGATGTTCCCGCGCTTTCCGCTGCTGGGAATTGAGATGACTTTCATAAGGTCCTGTTGACTGTGTTGACGGCTGGATGGATTGACGCTCTTTCACCCCTGGCCGGCCTCGTCGGCGCAGGTCCGTCAACTCTCCTACCGAATGATAAAGCTTACCCCTGCTGGGCCAGTGGGTCAAGCACCCTTGCGCCTGGGCCCTGTTAGGGAGCCGGCTTGCAGCGGCGAACGCAGCCGGTTAGACTCGCCTTCATGCGTGCTTTAAGAAGCCTGCTCTCTGCCTGCCTGTTGC
>PMYF01000727.1:6544-7460 GCA_003171295.1 Acidobacteriota bacterium
TTCGCTGTGGTGCACGGCTCGCAGCCGAAGTTCGTCATCACGGAGATCGTGCCGGACATCAACCGGGCCGTGCGGTTCATTCGGCACAATGCCGCCCGCTATGGCGTGGACCCCGACCGCCTCGGCATCACCGGCGGCAGCGCCGGCGGGCATCTTTCCCTGACCATGGGCACACAAGGCGGCCCGGGCGACGCCAACGCCAAGGACCCGATTGATCGCGAGAGCAGCGCGGTGCAGTGTGTCGCCTGTTTCTTCCCGCCCACGGATTTCCTGAACTATACCAAACCCGGAGAAGATGCGGTAGGCGTGGGTGTGCTCAAGTCGTTCAAGGCCGCGTTCGGCCCGCGCGCGGACACGGAGGAGGAGCGGCAAAAGCTGGGCCGGGAGATTTCACCGATCTACTTCGTGCACTCGAACATGCCGCCCATGCTGATCATCCACGGTGATGCCGACACGCTGGTGCCGATCTGCCAGTCCCAGACCTTCGTTAAGCGCTGTGAGGAAGTGGGCTCAACCGCCAAACTAGTCGTGCGCGAAGGCAAAAACCACGGCTGGCCGGACATGGGCAAGGACATGGAGCTCTTTGCCGATTGGTTCGACCAGTATCTGCGCGGCATCAAACCCAAGCCGTGATCGAGCCCTCCCTCCAGGCGGAATCCGACAAGCTCGCCCGGTCCTGGATGCAGCATGACGCGGGCATGCTGCGGGATTACCTGGTGGCTGGCGTCGAGGACCCTCGACTCAACTTGCAGAGCGTTCTCTCGCGTCATTTCCTCGCACGCGCGCTCACCGGCGAGCGTCTCAGTGCCCTCATGGAGGCAGAATGCCGTTTCGCCGCCGCCATGAATTGGCTCACTTGGTTGGCAAGGCGGCTTGGCGATACCGAGGAGTTGGAGTTAGTCCTTTATGCGCTCAG
>PMYF01000391.1:0-3234 GCA_003171295.1 Acidobacteriota bacterium
AGGTTCCAATTTGGAACCTTAAAGCAAGTATGGGAATTGATTGAACCGCGAAGACAAAAGCGGTTAACTTGAGGCGTGTCGCGAAGCATTCCAGCTCTGGTCAAGCCGGCCCTGCTCGTCTGGGCGAGGGAAAGGGCTGGTTTGCCCTTGGAGGCGGCAGCGTCGAGGTTGGACATCGAAGCCGAGAGGCTATCCGATGGAGAATATGCGTAACCAAAGTCCAGTGAGAAGCTATAAGGACCGCGACCTAAAGCTGCTCTGGGGCCTTGCGGCGGCTCGCTGTTCCCACCCGAACTGTCGGAAACCTTTAATCAAGGAGGTCACCGACAGTGATCCTCATGCGGTCTTGGGCAGAATAGCCCATATCAATGATTTCTCCACAAGCCCCGATTCACCTCGATCAGATCCTTCCCTGACGGTCACGGAACTCAACGCCTACGAGAACCTCATCCTGCTATGCGGCGATCACCACGACGAGATAGACAAGCAGAAGAGGACATTTCCGCGGGAAAAGCTGCTGGGCTGGAAACACGAGCACGAAGCGTGGGTATTCAGCCGCTTGCAGCAGGTAGTTCCAACGATTGGGTTCGCGGAACTGGAAGTTGTTTGCCAAGGCATCATTGGGGGCTCAAGCCCACCGAGCGAGCCGGCTGTGCCTACACCGCCAGCCGAGAAAATGCGCAAGAACGCCCTGACCGAGAAGCTGAGGTTACGCCTGACTTTGGGTCTTAGTGTCTTCAGTGAGGTGGAGCATTTCGTCCAGAGTGTTGCCCGGCTTAACCCCCACTTTCCAGAACAGTTGAAGGTGGGATTTGTGGACCGCTACAACGAATTCCTCCAACGAGGAGTTCAAGGCGATGCTCTCTTTGAGGCGCTCCACGACTTTGCCAGTTCCAGCAGTTCCAACTTCGAGCGTCAGGCGGCTGGGCTGGGGGTGTTGTGCTATCTCTTCCAGAAGTGTGAGGTTTTTGAGCCATGATCCTCCCGACCAAACATATCAATCCATTGGACTCATTGTTGGGTGTCGGCGCATTGATCTTGGAACGGCTGAAGACGACGAAAACGGTGACACAACTCTGGGACGAAATGCGTGACTTGCCGCAAGTGGTGACATTCGAACGCTTGGTCCTTGGGCTGGATTTGCTGTATATGATAGGGCTGGTCGAACTGGACGGCGGTGTTATCAGGAGGGCTGGTCAATGATCCGGTGCGTCAGGGCAAACAAGGCAACGTTTCGCTCGGTAAAGTTCCAGCCGGGATTCAACGTGGTGCTGGCCGACAAGACCGACAAGTCGAGCCGGAAAGACTCGCGCAATGGCGCCGGCAAATCGGTCCTGGTTGAGATTATTCACTTCTGTCTCGGCGGAAGCGCCGGAACGAGCCTCAAGAAGAAGGAACTCCACGACTGGCGATTCACGCTCGACCTGCAACTCGGCGGCAAAGAACTGTCGGTCACGCGCGGACTCGATCATCCGAACAAGGTTGAAGTGGTTGGTGATGCTTCCTTCGTTCCCACGGAGCTGGTCTTGCCGCTTTCTGGCGGGAGCTTCCAAATCAAGTCAACGGAATGGGCTCGGTCTCTGGGCACGATGATGTTCGGCCTGCCGATAGAAGAGAAGCCTCAACCATTTACTCCACGTTTTCGGAACCTGTTTCCGTTCTTCGCTCGCAGCGGGCGAGATGCGTTCTCATCGCCGTTCCGGCACCATCGGCAGACTAAGATCGGCGAGCAGCAGATCTGCAATTGCTTTCTACTTGGACTCGGCTGGGAGTATGCTCGCCAGTGGCAGTTGTTGCGCGAGAAGGAAACGTTGCTGAAAGTTTACAAGCAGGCCTCTGAGGCGGGTATTGCCCAGTTGGTCCCCGGGTCTCTGGGCGAGCTGGAAGCTGAGCGCGTTCGCTTGGATCAAGCAGCCCAGCGCACCGAAGAGAACTTGCGCACTTTCAAAGTTCACCCGGANNGAGGAGCAGGCATCGGAACTGACCCGCCAGATTCATGAACTGGCAAACCAGAACGTGACCGAGGGACGGCTTCTTGAGCACTACCGCCGCAGCATGGCTGGGGAAACTGGAGCCGCTGATACCGAGCACGCCGGTCGGATGCTCGAAGAGACCTACCAGGAGGCCGGGGTGGTTCTGCCGGAGCTGGTGAAGAAGCGCCTCGACGATGTTAAGAATTTCCATCGCGCTTTGGTGACGGGGCGGCGTGACTTTCTTTCCTCGGAAACGGAACGGTTGGAGCGAAGCCTGCTGGCGCGGAAGCAGCAGTTAGCCGAGCTTGATGGACAGCGTGCCTCCCTGATGCAAGTGCTGGAAACCCACGGCGCACTGGCGGAATACAACCGCCTGCAAGCTTTAAGGCAGAATGCACAGGAGAAGCTGGCGGAAGTTCGCCGCCGGATTCAACAGCTCAAGGAACTCGAAGAAGGTCGGAGCCAACTGAAGATTGAGTTTGAGACGCTGCGGCAGACGACCCGACGGGATTTGGACGATCGCACAAAAGCAAAGGAGCAAGCCATTTCGCTGTTCAATGCCAACTCCGAGGCGCTCTACGACGCGCCCGGGAATCTCATTATTGAGGTAGGCAAGAACGGCTATAAATTCGAGGTGGAGATTCAGCGCACCGGCGCCACGGGCATCGAGAACATGAAGGTATTCTGTTACGACTTGACGCTGGCGCAACTTTGGACGGCCCAGCCTCATCATCCGGGACTGCTGCTGCATGACAGCCCGATGTTTGACGGCGTGGACGAAAGACAGAAAGCTGCGGCGTGGATACGGGCAAAGATGGAGTCTGAGCGTGGCGGTTTCCAGTATATCTGCATGGTGAACACAGACGATATCCCAGAGGGAGAGCTTATGCAGGGCCTAGACATGCGGGATTCATCGTTCGTCCGCACTGTTCTTACCGACCAACCCGAAGGCTGCCTCCTGGGCATTCGATTCTAAGAATCGCAATTCAGCCATGGATTCCGATCATGCCAGGTGAATTTCAATACGAGGTCTTTCTCAGCCACAGCGCGAAGGACAAGGCGGTGGTGCGCCCGCTGGCGGAGCGGTTGCGGAAGGACGGGCTGAAGGTGTGGTTTGATGAATGGGTGATCAAGCCCGGCGACAGCATCCCGGCGAAGATCGAGGAAGGGCTGGAGCACTCGCGGGTGCTGGTGCTCTGCATGTCGGCGAATGCGTTCGGCTCGGACTGGGCGCAGTCGCACTAGATGCACTCTCAACTAT
>PMYF01000391.1:3253-3997 GCA_003171295.1 Acidobacteriota bacterium
GCGAGCAGGAGTATGCGAAGCTCGTCGAGGCCTGCCGGCATCCGGCGGCATGGCCTGTAACTCCAAATGCGACTCCGAGCAAGGATGAGCCTCCAAGCAAGTCAATCCACGCTGACCTTAGCCCCGAGGCGGTTCAATTTCTCAGGCGTGTCGGAATCGCCCAACGCAACGAGTGGGAGAGGCTTCGGGCTGACTTCGATGCCCAAGCACGTATGTATCCGGATCTGAAGCTCTCCATCATTTATCTTTCTAAGGGCAACGCAGTTCCAAGTGGGGAGTTTAAGGGACCGAACCACATGATTAACCTGTGGCAATATTACGGAGATGATCGCGAGGGTCGCGAACGGCTTGCTGCATCGGAATTGACGACATTCGGGTTCATCGGCGCGGACGTTGGCGCATATGCCGTAATTGATGGGCAGGAGACTGAACTCTTTCGCCGAATGGCTTCACGCGCCGGCAGTCTCCTCCCGGACGACATCGACCAAGTCATCCTCGACAACGTCCGGAAGCATTACGACAAACCGGAAGCCGAGGGGGCTTCGACGTTGGTAGCAAACCGCAATCCGTTGGCGAAGTGGCTGAACCTAGTCCTAATGGCGACGGTCAATTCGCATCCGGAACGGTTCCAATCCAGCCTTTTGCCCATTGATCCATTCGCGGCTTCATTAACGGCCTTTGACGTGTTCTATCCCATAGGAGCGGATCAATGAGTGAAAGCTTCCAATACGACGTCTTCCTGAG
>PMYF01000162.1:0-3530 GCA_003171295.1 Acidobacteriota bacterium
CTTTAGCTCAGCACGTGTCGACCTAAAGATCGGTGCTACCATGTTTTTCATCAACCTTCCAGCGCCTGGGCGTGCAACTCGCGCACCAGGTCCTGTATCGAATCGCAATCCTGGAAAATCCGGATCCCAGCGATCCCCACGGCGCCGCTCGCGAGGCAGGTGGCGACGCGATCAGGTGTGATTCCGCCCAGGGCGAAAACCGGGATAGTAACTTGATGAGTTACTTCGTCGAGCTTGGTGATTCCGAGCGGCGGCCCGTACTGAAGTTTGGAAGGAGTCGCAAAAATCGGCCCTAGAAGGAGGTAATCTGCTCCTGCTGCTTGTGCGGCAACAGCCTCCTCAAGCGAGTGACAGGAGGCGCCCACCCGGAACCCAGGTGGCGCCATACGCCGCATGATGCCAACCGGCATCGAGCGTGCCCCCAAATGGACGCCGTGGGCGCGCGCCGCCAGGGCCACGTCCAACCGGTCGTTGACAATCACGCGCGTACCCTGGCCTTGCCGCTCGGCATGCGCAACAGTGGCTTCGGTGAGGGTGAGACGGGTTCGGGCGGGCAGATCCTTTTCCCGAATCTGCACGTAGTCCACACCCGCCGCGATAGCGCCTGCGAGGCAATCCTCGAGAGAGCGGGATTTCGTCTGGGTACGGTCCGTAATGTAGTAAAGCTGGAGCTTTGCCGGCATTCCTGACCTAGTGATGATGGGGAAGGGTTGACGCGCGCGGAACGACGCCCTCAGCGCGCCGGGCGGGTGTTGGCGAGCCCCCACTCGCGCCGCAAGCGCCACAACTCATAGCAGGCCAGCCAGACATCTGCCAACCCGACGCCGGAGACCGCCCCCCGCAGAAAGTAGTTGTGGGTGATGCCGGATACGAGCGGGTAGTGATCCACAAAGTAGTTCTTGGTCCAGAATGAGACCCAGGGAAAGACGAATAGAAACACGCCGATTTCGAAGCAGAACACAACGTAGGTGATGGCGGCCAGGCGGCGCATATCTTGGTGGATCCTGGAATTCGGGCTTCGGGCCGGGCGATACGCACCACCTCGAAGACAGGGGCTCAAGAGTTACTCAGACCTGCTGCTGGAGCACGCGGATCTTCTCGGCAACGTCGCGGAAGTCGATGTTCTGGCTGTAGACCTCGGTAAATCTCTCCAGTGCGTTGCGGGGGTCGCCCGCCTGTTCGTAAGCCAAGCCCAAATCATACTGCAGGGCCAGGATCGCCTCCTCATCGAGCTCGGGCGTCTCGAGCGCACGCCTATACCACCTGATGGCGACGGCGGGCATCCTCTTTTCCATAAAACAAATCGCCAGCAGGCTGCACGCCTGGAGAAAGTTTGGAGGATAGACTTCCTTCCCGGCGCCTCTCACCACCTTTTGGAATTCTCCGATGGCTTCGTCCAGCAACCCCATTTCCCGGAAGGCCACGCCCAGGTTGTAATGCGTCTCGGGATCGTCCTGTACGGCCGCCGCACCGAAACCGGCTTCTTCCATTTCCTCCAGCAAACCACTGAGCTGCGCCGCGCCCGGAGCAGGGGGCGCCGGCGTTGCGGTCGTCGGTTCTCTAGGCGCCAACACGTCGTCCAGCGAGGAAGGGAGCTCACCCGCCAAATCGCGCAGGAAATCCGCGCTGGCGATCCCCAGGGCGGTAGGATCCTCGAGAACGATTTCCGCTTCGGGGGTCGAGTTCACGGGCGCCGCCAGGGGAGGGGGCGGGGGTATGGCAGCATAGGTCGTGGGCAGGACCCAATCATCCTGCACGGGTTCGGTGGGGATAGCGACCGGTTCAGGCGCCCGTTGATCCGCGGGCGCTGCATCCGTAACTTCTACTTCCGGTTGTTCGGCGGGCGCGGGCGCGCCACCTTCTTCCAGGCGACGACGGAGGTCAGCCAGCAGTTTGTCGCCCGGATACTTCTTTTCCAGCGCAGCAACTGCTTGCCGGGCCTCATCCGCAAATCCGTGCTCGAGATAGAAATCGATCTCGAGCTTGCTTTCTTCAAAATCGAAGGACACGCCTTCCACGCTGGGGGCGGTCGGAACTTCGGCGAAGATGCCAGGGGCCGCAAGGAGCGTCATGGCTGGCACCGGGGTCTGTGTCACCGGGGCCTCCATCACCGGGGTTTCCTCAGGAACCACGGCTGGCTCCGGGATCTGCATCACCGGGGCTTCCTCTGGTGCTACGGCTGGTTCCATGGCCTCCATCAGCGGGGCTTCCTCAGGGGCCTCGGCTAGCTCCAGGTTCTGCCTCACCGGCGCTTCCTCAGGCTCCATGGCTGGCGCCAACGCCGCTAGCGGCGAGGTCTCGGTCGACGCCAGAACAGGCTCGGGGGCGAGTTCCACCGGGGCTTCCTCAGGTGCCGCGGCTGGTTCCCTAGGTTCCGTTGTTGGGATCTCCACCGGCGCGGCGGCTGGCGGGGCAGGAGCCTCCGGGGCGACCGGAGGAATCTCCGAGGGAGCCACCATTATGGGTGCGGTAGCAGGCTCCGTTGCGTTGGTCGTCATCGCCTCCAGGTCGCCGGAAAGGTCCAATTCCAGAACCGGCTCGGACCGCGGCTCACTGGGCGGCCCGGATGGAGCAAGGCCGAAAACCACTTCTGCCGGTGGCGGTAGCGCAGGCGCGGCGGTTGTCTCGGGGGCCACCGCAGAAAGCGCAAATTCCGGTGTCGAATTCTGGTCCGACGTCACGGGAGATGCTGGCGAAGGCCCTACAGGCTCTTCCACTTTATTGAGGGGAGGGGGCGGTGGTGGGGAAACCGGAGGATTCTCCGGACAGGTATCTTTCGCCGAGGCGATGGCTTGGTATTTGTCTGCGGCGGCAAGATCACCCTGGGCCGTGAAGATTCTGGCCAGCGCCGCGGCCGCAATCGACGCCCGGGCAGGATAACGCTTGCGGGAGATTTCCAGAATGCGTTGATTAACCTCGATCTGGTCTGGGTACACCTGCAAGACCTTGTCCAGCTCACTGACGGCCTTGTCCACCAGTTTGTAGCGTGCATACAGATCACTGTTCTCGATGGCTTCATTCACCATCGCTGCTTGTTTGGCATCGACGGGCAGGGACTGCGGGGCGGTTTCTCCTTTGGGTGCGGGAACCATATCCGCCCCCGCGATATCCTTGGCCTTTACAGGCAGGACCTCCTTGCCAAGTTTATGATGAACCTGCCGCAGAAGACGCTGGTAATGTTCATTCTCCGGTTCTCGCTGCGTCAGTTTCTTATAGGGAGCCTCGGCTTTTTCCCACTCTCCGGCCTGAACGTAGGCATGACCGAGCGCTTCCAGGATCTCCGGCAAGCTGAACTCATCCGTCGTCCGCTCACAAATCTGGTGGATCAATTCCAACGTGGGAAGATGCTGGGGAGCCTTATTCCACACTCGGCGGAGGGCTTCCATTAAGGGACCAGTATTGGCCTGCTCGATCAGCTCCTCCGAAAGCAGCGAGAGGCACTGGAACGCCGAGTCAACGTCACCTTTTTTCAGGCAGAGCACCACGAAGTTGGAGACCGGCGCAAAATCCGACGGATTCGCGCGGTAGAC
>PMYF01000162.1:3623-3781 GCA_003171295.1 Acidobacteriota bacterium
TCGGCCGCCGGCAGTTCCTTGCGCCGGAGCGCAACCTCCGCAAATTCCAAAAAGGCTTGCGCCGCCTCCTCCCGCCTGCCCAATTGCTCACATTCCGTGGCCAGGCGATCGCGGAAACTGCTATTTTGAGGATCGAGCTGCACGAGCTTACGGAGGAC
>PMYF01000768.1 GCA_003171295.1 Acidobacteriota bacterium
CCGGCTGGCGCCTGAATGCGCCGCGATCAACTGACGGATAAATTCCACCTCCGCAGCGCTGATCACCCGGCCCCGGTAGCGGAACTCCCTTTCCATGCCCCGCAGCGTAGCAGAGACGGAATTAGAACGTAAGCCCCCACGCCGTGTTTTCTCACCCCACCACGCTCACCGGCCGCCACGCCGGCGCTGCCTGGGTAGCGCTCGGGTCGCCCGCCGCCAACAACACTTGCAGTTGATGTGCCTCCAGACTCCGGCCACTTCCCAGGCACTGCGGCTCGCCGGCCACCAGCGAAAATGCCCTTGGATAACCGCTTCTGCGCCAGGCAAAACCCTTGGCCGTCGTACACGAGAATGCAAATCGCCGTTCCGCGCCGGCTGCGGAAGACAAACAAGCAACCCGAGAAGGGATCCGCCTGGAGCTTCTCCTGGCACAACCGTGCCAGCGAATCGATGCCTTTGCGGCCGTCCACCGCCACCAGGATGCGCATCTGCGGGGTGATCTGAATCATGCCCCGCTGTCCCACAACGCCCGGCTCAGCGCCACCAACTCCGCCGTGGCGATTCCCTTGAGCTCGATCCTCATCCGGCCCCGCGGCCCTTCCAGCTCCACCACCCCTGCGGGGAAACTGCCAGGCCGCGGTGCAATCAGCTCCACAAACGTCGGCGGTGCGGTGAGTCGTGCGGCGTGGGACTGCTGCCGAGGCCTTCGCCCCGCGCCCCTTCGCCACCGGACCTGCCGCTTCCGCCCGCTCCCTTAGCTTGCCATACTCCAGGTGCAGAGCCTTCGCGGTGGGGAAAATCCCATGCTCCCGAACCAGTTCTGCCGCCGCTGCAAACGCCGATAAATCTTCCGCAGGTTATTGGAAACCCCAGACTCGTCTCTGGCCATCGTCGATCCTCCTTGCCCCAGCTGGGTATGAGACCGACGCTACCACTACGGCAAGGTCGAGTTAAGCAGCCTTATCGAAAGGACACCGACTGCTTCAGCCCGCATGCTCACTGATTGGGAAAAACTCGGAGAGGAGTATCAACCTTAATAGTCGTGGGTTCCTTAGCTTCCCACTTGATGTGCAAGGTGTAGTCCTTGGGCACCGGTTTTCCGGTGTACTTGTTCTCCCACTTAGCGTAATTCGCCAAAACCTTGTCTGCCTTATAGCGTGCATTCACATCGATAATATCGTTCCAAACGAAATGCAGCTTTTCGTAGGTGACCGTGTACGGACTTCCGGCAGCTCCCGAGCGAACGGCCGTAAACTGCCCTATGATCTGAACGTCTTTGAGCGTGTCTGTCTTTGTCGAACCATGCAGAATCTGGTAGCCCGTGAGATATCCACCATCTATCGATTTGCCTGTAAACGATTTTCTGCCGACTTCCCCGTGGAAAGAGGATTCGTAACCGCCTTGCAGACGGCCGGAACTCTGCTTGACGTTTCCCCACATGGCGTAAGCGTCGATTTCCAGCTTCTTGAATATCTGCTCCTGGAGGTCCGGTTCAGCCCGCATGTAGTCACCCCAGTCGTCACTATCGAGAGTTACTTCGTCGGGGGCCCTACCGCTGAGCCATAGCTCCAGTAGTTGTATGCCTTGTGGGTCGCCGAAAACTATCTCTGCGCCCCAGCGGATTGTTCTATACCCTCGCGCACCCAGCGGATAGTAAACATCCTCCTTGAACCAGTCCCTCTCTTTCGTGCCTTGTGGTACATTGGGCTTGTTCTGGGTGCGGGCCGAGGTGCCGCTATCGATGACCGGGCTGTTGGTTGGCGTTCCGAGAGACCCAGGTCCGCGGCTACCGGGTTTATCGCTCATGGAATCCCTCCAAGGACAAAGTTACTGCCAGAAGCATTGCGCCGAGAGGCTCTGCGGGTTGTAGTGTTTTCTATCCGATGAGCACGGTAGGCAGGCCGAGAACGATAGTACCCCCGTGGACGGTCAGATCGCCCATGCGGGCGGCCGGCAAGCTTCCCACCAAAACTGTGAAGGAGCCAAGCGCGATCATATCGGGGGGACCGACGCAGACAGCCATATCAGTCACGCGAGCTTGCGGCAGACTTCCGGTAAGGACGGTGAAGCAACCGAGCATGATGGGGCCGCCCACGTGCGGGACAATTCCGGTAACCATTGGGCAAACGTGCATGTCGGTCATTCGCGCGGCGGGCATTCCCATAGTGATCCTCCCTGTCGACGATCTCGATCAACCTTCACTGCTGTGGCGGTTGCTGCATCCGAGCCATCAAGGCCGATGCTTTTTGCATAAACACTCGATACTTTTCATTGGCCTTCTCTGGTTCGTTGATCACGCCCGCGAGGAACACCGCACCGCCCACAATTTCGGAGGTGACATGCTCGGGTGGCGGGACGGGTTGGAGGTTGGGGGGCGCCATGCTATGACCCGCGAAAAACGCGGCCAAGGCCAGCAAGCCTGACGGGGTCTTCGGGTCTTCCTTGTCCGCAGTTTCCTTGGCAGCCCAGCGATTCTCCTCATTGGGAGCAGACACCCATCGTTCCGCGGCTACCTGAACATTCGGAAGGGCGTTGCCTTTTTGGCTAGCCAGGATATGCCGCACGCACAGGCAACCCCACCCTACCGCTTCCCTCTGGGGGAGCAGGTAGGCGGCCAAGCGAATGGCATCACCAAACAGCTCTTTCTCAACCAGGAGGTTGAGGAATTGCTGCGGCGTGGACTGGTCGGTAAGCAGAATTTTGGACTCATCGCCCACCTTGGCACGGTCGCAGAGCTGTCGCAACGGCGATACCGGTGTACTCGCTACCCCATCACTGCCCATNNTTGAAACCATCCTCAGTTGATCATGGTGATTCCGCCTTTGCACTGGAGCATGGCGTCGCCATTCACCTGGGTCATGAGGCCCTTAATTTGGGTCTGAATCTGCCCTTCGACAGAAATCATCATCCCTTTGATCGTCACGCCCATTTGATCAATCTTAATACTGCTTTGCCCCACCGTGAGGGTGATCGACTGCATGGCCTCGGTCGAACTCGCACCCAAATCCAACTTAGTGGTTTGATTTCCCATGGATATTTTCAGCGAATCATTGCCCATGCTGATCTCAACCCCGCGGTTGCCCATTTTGATTTTATGGTCGTCATTGCCCGTGTCCACGCTGACCAGGCGATTCCCCGTGCTGACGGTGAGCATTTCGTTGCCGGTGGTAACCTTATGGGAACGGTTGCCCTTTTTTATCTCGACCGTTTCGTCCCCCTTCTCGACGGACTCAGTCCGGTCATTTTCGATCTTGATGGTCTGGTCATGGCCGACTGTCAAGGAATCGTCATTCTCAACTTCACGATGCATGTCCTTTTCCGCGTGGATGAAAAGATCCTCACTTCCTTTTTTGTCTTCGAAGCGGATTTCGTTGAAGTTGTCGGTGCCGCCGCCTTTCGAGCTGCGCGTTTTGATTCCGCTTTGCGTCATATTGGCAGGCAGATCGTATGGCGGCATCTGTTCAGCGTTGTAGACTCGCCCCGTAATCANNCGGGGTATGAAGATTGCTCCCCAGTTCTTGCCCGCCCAGAACTGCGACACACGTGCCCAACAGGAACTGTTGTCATCCTTCTTTCCCTTCCGGTCCCAGAAAAACTGCACCTTGACCCGGCCGTACTTGTCCACACAGATCTCATCACCGCTGCGGCCCACCACCACCGCGGGCTGTGGTCCCATGACGGTGGGATGGGGGGTTAAGCGAAGAGGCCGAAAAGGAACGGAGGCAGGAATGCAACTGAAGGAATTGGCGTAATGGTCTTCCATGGGGCCCCTCGAAGTGCTATAGGAAGTGGTATGGGCGTTGTGCTCAATTTCCGTCAAGAGGTAGGAAGTATTCATGTCCTCCCGATAATGCTCCTTCAACGTAAACTTATTGCCGGTAACCATGCTTCGCGCGCCGCTGGTACCGTGGACGACCTGATACACCGACTCTTCTTCCTGCATCCGGATTTTCGTTAATGAGTCCCCCTCGTTCTTCTTCAGGTACTTTCCGGGATAATCGTAGGTTTCATACTTGCTGTTTCCGCCGACGCTGTCGATGGTGGCTGTGCTAGCAAGAAGGCTACGGCTCGGCGTTTCAAAATTGTAGTCCGTGAGAGTACACTTGCCGGTGCGCAACTCCTGCTCGGCGTGCCATCCGTTTACCACGTCCTCGTCCAGAACGGCGCTGGTTTTAATGTAGAAGCGGAAATGGCTTTGGCCCGGGCAATCCGGGTTTGCGCTTGGATCGTCGGCAAGCAACAGGGTGTGTTTGCCCTGCTCATGCTTAAAGAAGTAGAAAATGCCGTACTCTTCCATGAGCCGGGATACAAAGTTGAAATCAGTCTCGCGGTATTGGACACAGTACTCGCGCGGCTGGTAGAAACCTTTAAGCGAATCGGAAAAATCATTGAAACCCAGATCGTTAAAGATCTTCTTAATGATATCGGGTATGGTCATGTTCTGAAAGATGCGGCAATCCGCGGTGCGCGTCAGGAACCAAAGCCAGGGGACCATTTCAGCATGGTAAGTGGTGAAGACTTCATCCGAGCCACCTTGGCCAAAGCGGCTGATAACCCCGTTGAAGTAGCGGGGAGTACCGTCCGCTTGCTTGAGCGAAATTGTCACGCTTTTCCCGATGATATCGGTGTAACTGATCCCTGAGTCTTCGGAAAGGAAGTCTAACTCGAAGCGAAAGAGACGCGACATCCCTTCTGAACCCCTNNCGAAGCTAGTCCCCATGACTTTGCTCCTCCTGGTTGGGTTACGAACGGGTTTTCGCCCGCAACCCCTTCTCAAAACTACGTTCAGCCTGAACGCCGGCCAGGATTGCTTCCGCAGTCAGCCCAACCCTAAAGCCCATCCATCCGCGCAGGTGAACCTTCACCGAGGATACCCTCTTCCAGCCTGCACTAAACGGCGCGTGCAGCCTTGACTCCTGGCCCGTTCAGGGCCCGCTTAACTGTATACAAACGCCCCATCGGCTCCGATGCCGACATGGACTCGCGCCACCTTCTCGCCTTCGGCCATTCGCCCCAATAACTGCCGGGAAATATCCGGAAGCAGGGTATTGGTGAGGATATTGTCCACATTCCGAGCCCCGCTCTCGACTTCCGTGCAGCGGCTGGCAACTGTGTCAACCAGGGCCGGCTCATAGGTTAGCCGAATCTTGTGGTTCTCTTCGATGCGCTTCTGAATTCTCCCCAACTTCAATTCGATGATCAACTTGAGGAAATCTTCGCGGATGGGGTAGTAGGGAATGAGAACCATGCGGCCGAGAAATGCCGGCTTGAAGATCTTATTCAGCTCGGGACGCATGGCTTTGATAATCCCATCCGCAATGGGCATGGTTTCCTTATCCGCACACAGCTTCATCATCTGGTCAGTGCAGGCGTTGGTGGTGAGGATAATGATGGTGTTCTTGAAATCGATCGCGCGACCCTCACCGTCCTCCATCATCCCCTTATCAAATACCTGATAGAAGAGTTCAAGGACATCCGGATGAGCTTTCTCCACCTCATCGAGCAAAACCACCGAGTACGGGCGCCTGCGGACGGCTTCCGTCAATACCCCGCCTTCCCCGTAACCGACATATCCCGGAGGTGAGCCTTTCAAAGTCGAAACGGTGTGAGCCTCCTGGAATTCTGACATGTTGATGGTGATGAGGTTGTGTTCTCCCCCATAAAGCAGATCCGAGAGCGCCAGCGCCGTCTCGGTTTTTCCCACACCGCTGGGGCCAACCAGCATAAAAACCCCAATCGGCTTGCTGGGATCATCCAGGGCGGCGCGCGAGGTCTGAATTCGCTGGGCGATCATGTCCAAGGCATGCGCTTGGCCGATCACGCGCTTTCCCAGCAGCGGGCTCAGAGAAAGCACGGTGGAGATTTCGTCTTTCAGCATCTTTCCCACCGGGATCCCTGTCCAGGCAGAGAGCACTTCGCCCACAATCTGCGCATCAACCGCCACGCGCATCATGGGCGTTTCACCTTGCAGGGCTGTAAGCTCGGCGTCCAGCTTGGCGAGTTGTGCGCGCATAACCGCAGGAGTCGCAGCGGGGGCGGGCGCTGGCGCCGCGGCTGCGGCTGCAGCAGCCTCCGCGGCGGGTTTGGGCGCCGCTGCCGACACTTGAGCCTGAGACGGCGCGGCGGCAGGAGCCGTTCCCGTAGCGCCCTCGATTTGGGCATGGAGATCCCTGATCTTCGCAACGAGTTCGAATTCCTTGGTCCAGCGCTCGCGCAGAGCCTTCAAACGGCTTTCGACCTCGACCTTTTGTTGAGCAATCTCAGTCAATCGTTCCGCATGATCGGCTCCGATGGCCGTCTCGCGCTCCAGGATTCCCCGCTGAACTTCCAAATCATCCAGTCGCCGCACCGCATCTTCGATGGCAGGCGGCGTGGCGCTCTGCCCAAGGGCCAAGCGCGCGCAGGCTGTATCCAAAATACTGACCGCCTTGTCGGGCAACTGCCTCCCTGCCAAATAGCGATGCGAAAGCCTCACAGCGGAAGTCAGCCCTTCATCCAGAATGCGAACCTTATGATGCTTCTCCAGAGACGGAACAATGCCGCGCAGCATCACCGAACATTGCAGTTCGACCGGTTCTTCAACCTTGACGACCTGAAAGCGCCGCGCCAAGGCGGCATCTTTTTCAAAGTACTTTTTATATTCGGACCAAGTGGTGGCGGCGATCGTCCGCATTTCACCACGCGCCAAGGCCGGCTTCAGCAGGTTGGCAGCATCGTTCTGCCCTGCCTGGCCACCGGCGCCGATCATGTTGTGGGCCTCGTCGATAAACAAAATGATGGGCACGGGAGAAGCTTTGACTTCTTCAATCAGACCCTTGAGGCGGTTTTCAAATTCACCTTTGATGCCCGCCCCAGCCTGGAGCAACGCCAGATCGAGAGTGCGGACCACCACGTTGCGAAGGGGAGGCGGTACGTCTCCTTTGGCGACGCGCGTCGCGAAGCCTTCCACCACCGCCGTCTTCCCGACACCCGCTTCGCCGGTGAGGATGGGGTTGTTTTGCCGGCGGCGCATCAGGATATCGATAATCTGGCGGATCTCCATATCTCTTCCCAACACCGGGTCGATTTTCCCGGCCTTGGCGTTCTCGGTGAGATTGACGGTGAATTGATCCAGATTTGCGGTCTTACCGGCGCCGGCCGGGCGCGGAGCGCCCGGAGCACCCGCTGCAGCCCCCACCGGCTCCGCCATTTCCTCCTCAGAACGCTCCATGATGGAGAGAAAATCCTTGCGCAGGGCTTCCCCTTCGATCTTCTGGAGTTCCTTGCTGACCTCGCGAACGAGCCGACTGAGCTCATCATTCGTCACCAGAGCCAAAACCGTGAATCCGGTCCGAATCTCTCCAGAACTGAAATCAATGGACCCGATCGTCCAAGCCTCGGTCAGCATTTTTACCAGCGAAGGGCTCAAGGTCGGTGTGCGCGCATTTCCCTTCTTGAGTTTGTCGAGGCTCCGGGTCAGCTCTCCGGTGAGACGCGATTTGTCGATGCCGAAACGATTTGCGATCTGGGCAAAGTCGCCGTCCGTCTGATCCAGGAGCTTCAGCACATAGTGCTCGACTTCAATGTCATAGTTCGTCCGAGCCAAGCACAGGCCGGCAGACGACTCCAAGGTCTTCCGGGTAAACTCATTGAGCTTTCCGATCAGTGACTTTAGGTTAATGGTCATACGCGTTTCCTTCCCAAAGCTGAAGAATAGTTTCCGATGCGTCTTCTTTCATTTCCCGCGTTCTGATCCAGGTAACCCATCCGAGTTGGGGAGCCTTGTCCCCCTCAGCGCCCAGCTCACAAGGCGGCACATCCCTGCGGTCCAGAATCAGGTTGATCTCAAAGTCAAATTCTCCGTTCGAAAAAAGGTTGGTCAACGCCCGGAGTGGATTGTAGGCGGAGCCTTGAGGCAGGAAGTCCTGGTACTGTGCCAAGGATAAGGGACCGATCCGAATACGGACACGAGCTGTCTGATCCCACACTTCATCCCCCACCACCGCCCCCCGTCCCAGTTGCTCGGATTCGCCGAGTCCGCCTTGGAGAGCAGTTTGCGTGTTTCGGTCAAGCGGATACCAGCCACCCGCAAATTGTTCCACCTCAACGGGAACTTCGAAGTAATCGCAGAGAAGATTCCGAAGGGCCACCGCGGACCGGGGATGTTGTGCCAGGAGCCCCGAGTAATAAAGCAATGAATCGTCAGGAATAGGGAGCCGGTCTTGCAGGCCGGGAGTCCCGAGGCCAATCAGATCCATCAAATGGTGCGAAAAAGGGTCCAGGCCTTCACGCTCATAAGCGACCGAAAACCTGTATTTCTCCCAGGCCAGATAAAAAAGCGAAATAATACGGTGATTGAAAATATCGAAAAAATCGACCGCGGAACGATCCCCCGACCGCGTGCGCTCCGCTAACAAGGACGTGTAGTAGAGGGGCAATACGCCTACCGGCCCGGTCAAACCCATGAAGTTGACTTTCATCCGCCCCGCGCCGTCTTTTGGCCATTCGAGAGATTGCACTTCGCTGGCGGGAAAAGCCAGGGTGGAATTCGCGACGAACCGGACCGCTTCGGTGCTGGGAGGATGGAATCTCCCTACGGGTGATTTGGCGGGGAAAAGACGCTCCAAGAGGCGAACGGCTTGAAAGAACTCAAAGAGATAGGGTTCCTCCCGGAGTTCTGCTTCCACCGTGGAGCCACTTACATCAGGATCGCTTGGCCTGCCCGTGGTGGCCATTCTTTCAGCACCTCCCTGCGCTGGCGAGTCTTGACGACGAGTTGGCTGAAGCTATTGAGCGAAGCGTACAGGCCCAGGAAATGGTCAATGACCGCGGCAAATAAATATACGCCTCCCCCCGCATAATCTTCTTCGTCAAACTCAATTTGCACTTGGGTGCCGCGGGCGAAGGCAATTCCACTTTCGGAATTGATGCGTGCAAAGTGACGCTTGCTGCTCACCCCCACGATTCCACTGATTTGCTTGTCCAGATCAGCGGAATCCGAAAAGTTATATAGACGGAGGACCTCCTGCAAGGCTTCCTTGCCCTCCTCGACAATGGAGAGGTAGTTCAGCGCCAGATGGGAAATCAACCTCCACAGTGCATCCCGCCCCATGGGGGGCCGGAGAGTGGGGGTGGGTTTGCGCAACGCGATGGCGCCCTTGATCGACCCGATTCCCTCGACCTCGAAGTCGCCGCCTTCGTTCCCAAACGGCAAGCGGGAAAGAATGTCACGATTCGTGCAGGTGCAATGAACGGTTATTGTCTGCGTGTCCGGCAAGCAAGTACGCATGGAGAGGTCGACCAGGAATAAGGACACTTCCGATCCCTCGTCCCCCTTCCGGGGGGAAGGACGCCGGGTGGAGTACCAGAAAGTTTGATTCTTTTCTCTCAGCGTCCGGTGCCGGTAGGAGTAGAACGGTTCATAGTGGGTAAGCTCATGACTGACCGGGTCAGAACTGACGACATCCTCTACGGAGAAAATCTCCGTGGCCATCCTCCGCCGCGCATCCGGAACCACAGGATACTCCGACCGCCTCTGGGTCAACAGGATCGGCTCGGCAGTTTGAGAAAACAGGTTGATAACGGGGGAGCATCCCAGAAGAACTGCCTTGGCCGT
Organism: Acidobacteriota bacterium; assembly: GCA_003171295.1. Taxonomy (GTDB): domain Bacteria; phylum Acidobacteriota; class Terriglobia; order UBA7540; family UBA7540; genus Bog-366. The sequence continues at coordinate 9,596 of PMYF01000768.1, forward strand.
GACTCCCACTCCCAATCTTTGCTGCCGCTGCTCGACTTCAAACGGAGCGATGAGAAAGATGATTTCCGCACGTCCGCCTGCAATCGCTTTCAAGGGTTGTTCCAGGTCGTTCAGTTCAAAAAAGAAGAATTTCTCCGGAAATGCGAAGTACTCCTGCAAAAGCCTGTAGCCGTCGAAAGATCTTCGCGGGTACGGCAACACCGATTCAGATTCGGAAAACCCCATGGGCCGCAGGGACTTCATGCTGAGGGTGTGGGCGGGCTTCTTGGTGTTGTCGGGGTCCCTCACGATGATTTGCCGGCAATTGTTGGAGAGCAGTTCGTACAGCGTATTAACCACATCGCCTTCACCGTTCAGATAGAACCGCAGTGATGGCAATTCGAGCTTATCGAAACTGACATCTGAAAAGCAGCGGAGTTCCACCCGGAGAGCTGCGACCGCGTCAGGAGCGCGTAAGGGGGGGGTGAGTTTGTCGGGGGTGACCCACCGGGCATCGCTCACCTCAAAGGGCCAAAGGGTTACATCGTAGCAGGTGCGAAATTTGCAGGGAACCCCATCCACAGGCCGGGAATACAGAATCGAGTCACGGGGAATGCTGAGACCGGTGGTAAGCTTTCCCTGCTCTGGGTCCAGGCGAAACTGCGCGACCGTCATGGAGGGGATAGGCCTAAGAAAATGGGGATAAAGCACGTTGAGCAATCCCTCGGTAATCTGAGGGAATTCATCGTCAATTTTCAGATGGACGCGCGCGGCGAGAAGGGCAAAACCCTCGAGGAGCCTCTCGACATGCGGATCGTCACATCGATTCACGTCCAGTTGCAGCCGCGCGGCGATCTTGGGGTGCTTTTCGGCGAATTCCTTCCCCAACTGCCGGAGGAAGGTGAGTTCGTTTTCATAATAGTCGAGAAGATCATCTCGCATTCTATGCGCTCTTGACTTTGTATTCGCCACTGGTTGGCTCTAACAACGTGTCAAAGAAGACCGGTTCCGGGGTGGGGTCCATGCGCAGCAAGCCTTCAATGCTGAAATGGATGCCGTGCACTTCGTTCGTGGAAGGTTCGATGGTTACTTTCACAGCCTGCAGCCTGGGCTCGAAGAAGGTAATCGCGGTCTTGATGGATTTTGCCAGGAAGTCTTGATCC
>PMYF01000420.1:0-260 GCA_003171295.1 Acidobacteriota bacterium
GAAGAAATTTATGCGTTTTGTCAAAATCCAACCAATCGCCGTATCGAACCTACGCGACAAGTTGGGAATTACTCAGCAAGAACTCGCGGCACGCGTGGGTTGCAGCCTTAGTGCCGTGCAGTTCTGGGAAGCAGGTCGCTCCTCCCCGCGCGGCTACCGTCTCCGTCGGTTGCTGGAGTTATGCCCCGACGAGGAAGCCCGCAGTCTGTTCATGGCCGCGCCGCCAAAGACGGCGCCTCCGGCAGAGCCGCGCAAGGCGC
>PMYF01000420.1:275-545 GCA_003171295.1 Acidobacteriota bacterium
GCTGCCGAGGGGTTGCATCTCCTGGCCGAAAGCATCATTCAGATGGCGGGGTTGGCCGCGGAACCCCACCCGCGGCGGCGCCGCCGCACCAAGCTTCCCTCCCGTTTGTCGCCCACTACCAAGGAACGGGACGAATAGAAAGGCCAGCGCCGCGTTGCTTGCCGGTCATGGCGTATAGGCCCGGCTTCTCGCCCCTACGCCCCGGTGCGTAGGAGCAGACCGCTGACAACTTCATCTTCCCCCGCGCGGGCCACCGGTCGCTACCGGCCC
>PMYF01000420.1:665-8323 GCA_003171295.1 Acidobacteriota bacterium
AATGTGCCAGAGTTGCGATGAATTGCTTGCCCAGGGAGCTAACCAGCCCCGAATGGCTCCCTAGGCTCTTGCTATCAAGCTATATGGGCTAGTTATGTGGGGCAAAACCCTCAGGGGGCCCGCGGTTTCCCCCAGTCGTCTGTGGCCAGGCAGTGATTTCCGCCGCGTCGCCCTCGGGAATGGCGTGAACCCCATCTTCCAATTCATCGGAAACTGACGCCTGGATAGACCTTCGCGAGAATCTCAATCTCCGGGAAGCTGATCCGGTGGACTTCGCCTGTCCAGTCTCTGATACTAGCCTACTCCGGGTGTGACTGCCAAGGCTCGCCCCGGGTTTGAAGCCGCGAAGAATCTGTTTTTGTGGTTCTGAAGGACTTACGAGATTCTTTGTTGCCTTTGGTTTCACAGAATGACAGACTGTGCGAGTTTTTCAACAAACTGTTAGAGGCGGAATTCCCTGCTGAATCCCCGGGAGGACTATCTACGGAGTCCCTTCGGGACGAGGCTACATAAGTTAGAAGGTCGCGAATATCTTCTCTGGGTGGGCCGACTCTCGCTTGGCAACGAGTGCTGCGTTGCCCGTAATGTTTACGTGCTGGTTACTGACGTGCACGGCACTCACCATCCCCTGTTTGGAGCGTACATTGACACGCAGTCGACGAACGAGGGAATCTTTATCGGAAAGTGCGCTGACGCACGACCGGCTGATCCATGATTCGCTGGTAGGGATACGGTTGCTTGCGGAAATGGGACGGAGTACGGCTGCCCCTGGTCAAGAAATCCTCCGATTGTTGAACCACCGGACGCGGTTGTGGAAAGTGAAGGCCCAGAAACAAGCGGAGGCTCGCAACTCCGACCGCCTGCAGAGGTGCAAGAATCGGCAGGAACGGAATGAGGCGAATTACTTCTGAACTCCCAGGTTTGCTCCTGGCAGTTGTCGCTTGGGCTGGACAAGCGAAGTCTTCCCACAAAGGGGCAGCCGGAACGAGTTGCTCCGAGGAAACCAGCACGACCCTGCGGAACTGCGCGCCGCCACGCTGCTGGCAGTCGCGGCCAATCCCCAACCCCTCAGCACCGCCATTGGCATCCTCAGGATTCTCCATACTTGCGGTCAGAACCTGCTCCCGCCTCCGCATATTCACTATGTCATCCCGGCGGGAGGTATCTCGCTGGATCTTACCCGCTGGGTTCACCCTCGCTATTCGTTCCTTCTGCCTGTGAAGGTGCTGAGCCGGGTTTCCCGCGGCTAGTTCGTAGGGAGACTCCCCGGCTCTGCCGGGGTGGCAGTGGAGGTTTGACAAATACCGGAGTCCATCGCGGAAACTCCTTAACGTGAGCCGCCAAAGCACACGAAAAGGAGATCCACGGTGGACGAACAAGAAAGCCTGAACCATACGAAGTGGGAGTGGGAATACCACGTAGTTTTCATCCCGAAGTGCCTCGCTCCGTCGCAAGACGGCATCTCCGCTTTCGCTAACGCTTAGGGCAGCACGTAGCGAAGGTCTGTATAGACGATGCTCAGGTGCGCGTTCTTTCCCGATCCGGAAGGAACAATCCACGGAGCGCGAGTGGCATACGAATACTGATTAACCCATAGCAGGGCCCCGTACTTCGGATTCTTCCAGAACGTGCGGGTAACTCCGAAGGTCGGTTCCTGAATCGCGCGATTCGCATTGAGTTGGTTCGAGGTTGAGGAGGGGGCGCCGAACCCCACCCAGACCGGCTTCCCCGATGTGTCGAGCGTCAAGCCCGTGTTGCGCTGGAAGTAAGCCCCGCCATAATACCCGAAAATAAGGACCCTGGGATTCGCCTGGTACTCGAAGCCAGCGACGCCGGAACCGGAGTGAACGCCAGAGAGGGTTCCGTCTGGCTTTACGATAACATCTGGGCCGAGGCCCAAGATATAACGACCACCGCCATAGCTATAGAAACCATTGGCGATCAGGCGGAAGTTTTTCACCACCTCGAAATTTACACCCGCCGTGACTCCGCCGCCGGTAATCGTGGAGGTAGAATTATTGTTCGAATTGAAGACCTTGAACGACCGAATGATTCCGCCAACCTCAGCGTGCATGTGCTTGCCGCCAATGGTCGGATCGTAGGCCGCCTTCGCGATGAGGTCCGGGTGCAGGTTGGGAGTAGTGGTCTGGTTGCCGCCGATGTTAAACTCGCTGTTGAAGTTCGTCCCGGGAAGCACTACACCGTTGGTTATAAATTGGTCCGGATTCTCAACCGACATGCCCAGGGCCCATTCTTTGCTGGGATGATAGACCACGCGGAACTGGCTTTGACGCCCCCAGGTAATACCCAGCTGATAATTCGAATCTTCAACTTGTGAGATGAAAACGTCGGAGGAAGTTGGCGAGATTCCCGAGCGACCCGGGGTCATCATAGTCCAGGACTGGCCGCCCAGAACCTCAAACTTGCCCCGAGTCAATTGCACCCAGTAATGGCGCAGGCGGAGAGTGTTGGAGTTGCTGGTTACGAACAGGCTGCTGGCGGCGTTGCCTGCGAAGTCCCCTTCGATGTAGCCTGTGACGTTGCTCCCACCAACCTTTGAAGTCGCCTTCAGGCTTAGCCGAGAGTTCTGCGCAAAGTTCCGAATCTCCGTCAAGCGGCCCGCCGCGTTCGGGACCCCTCCAACCACACTGTAGGGCAAGGTACCGAAGGAAGAAGCGACGCCGCTGCCGAGGTTCGTGGACCGGAAGATCGTGGTGAAGTCCAAGAAGCCTCCTGGCGTAAACTCCGCATCGCCGATCTGGATGGAGAGAGGAGAGGACTTGGGACGGCTTACCTCAGCCTGAGGACGAATGGGAGCGGAAGAGACAATAGGCGGAGCAATTGCAGACGCCACCAAGCTGCCGCCGCCTTCAGCGACCCTGATGCCTCCAGATGGCGCCATCGGGGTGGTGCTGGCCACCTGGCCCAGGGTAGGCAGAGTGGAGATGGAGGCCCGCTGCGGGTCCCCGAACTGGTCCAGCCGCCGCATCACGGCCTCCAACGCCAGCCGCAATTGCTCGATCTGTTCTTGCTGCCGGGCAAGTTGCTCTTTCAGCACCGCCACTTCATTGCTCGATGGGTTGCTGGTAGCCGGGCTGATCCTAACCGCAGAAGAGCCAGAGCCGCCCTTGGGGTCCTGAGCGCAAACGGATGAGGGCAACGCCACACTGATCATAAAGACCATCACCAGGACGCATCGCCTGGCTGAAGTAAGATAACTTTCGGATTCCATTCAAATCTCCTTTCAGTTCTTGGGTACTTGCTCCTGTCAAGTTCGCCTTGCACCCTCTGCCCGGGGACAGGCAAACTGCCGGCCCACTTTGGTTAGTTCATCCTCTTCTCAATGGGACGTAGAACAGGAGTCATTGGCAAGACTCTGTCAAAAGTGCACACCTTGGGTTCATTGAAAAGAGCGAAGTATTGTACTGCGGATTTGTGGTCGAGGCCCTCGCTTAGATGTACAAATCTGCTGGCCGAATTTGCACGTGCATCTCACCCGTTAGGATTCGCGGCTTGGATGTGTAAGAGTTAGACACAGCCGCTATCACGCGGACCAACTGGGCTAACGACCAGATGATGAGCATGAGTTCTTGAGGAAAAGGGGTAACACTCCAAAGCCTGGGTTCCCAGGAGGAGCCGAAAGGAGTGTTACCTATGGAAGGCATAAAGGAAGTTCAGGGGAAGACCAAGAGGACCCGCCCCCCGAGGGGTGCGGACGGCGGTCGATTCACTCCTAGCCCCACTGCCTTCCATTGGAAGTCAGGCACAAAGCGGTTCGTGCTGCCGTCGCCAACGTAGCTATAGTTCACCCCGGCGGTGGAGGTCAACTGGTTCTCCGCGGTCCAGCTATATCTAGACGCCTCTTTGGCGGACAGGTTCTGGCGGTGGCTATATTTTATGCAGGGCGCGCTCGAATCCGGGTAGAGCGCGTTCAATCGTGCGGCGAGGAATCGTGAGCGACAGACGGAAGTACCCGGCCCGCCCAAAACCCGAGCCCGGCACGGCCAGGATGCCCTCGTCCATAAGGCCGCGCACAAAGGCAAGATCATCAGCTATCGGCGCCTTGGGGAACATATAGAAGGTCCCTTGGGGTTTTGTCACCTCGTAGCCGATCCGGGTCAAGCCTTCCCAGAGCAGATCCCGTTTTTCCTGGTAGGGGCGCGGATCAACCTGGAGATCGGACACCTCAGCCATGACCCATTGCCAGATGGCGGGAGCATTGATGAAACCCAGTATCCGGTTGGCGAAGGTGCAAGCGTCGCGCAGCGCCTCCAGTTCCGGCAGGCAGGGCGAGAGGGCCAGATAACCGATCCGCTCCCCAGGAATCGCAAGAGCTTTGGACCATGAATAGGCAAGCACGGTGCGGCGAATGAGCGAGGGAATCACGGGCAGCGTCAGCCCATCAAAGATCAGGGATTTATATGGCTCGTCGGCGATGACCGTTACGGGATGGTCCAGGCCGGAAACCAAAGCTTCCAAATCCAGCAGGAATTCAGTGGAGTAAACCGCGCCCGTCGGATTGTTGGGCGAATTTAGGATGATCGCCTTGGTGCGCGGGGTGATGGCGGCGGCGATGCGCCCGAGGTTGGGTTGGAACGTGTCATCCGTATCGACCAGCACCATGCGGCCGGCGTGGTTCTCAATGTAAAACTGATATTCGGGAAAGAAGGGAACCAGGATGATGACCTCGTCGCCGGGATCGAGCAGCGACTTGAGCACCACGTTGATGGCGCCCGCTGCTCCGACCGACATGAGGATGTGATCTGCGGTGTAAGCCAGTCCCGTCTGCTCGGAGAGTTGCCGGGCAATGACTTCCCGCACCGCGGTGAAGCCCGCATTGGGCATGTAGGCGTGGCTGCGGGGCCGATTCTGATCGACGACCCGTCGCAGTACCGAGATCACCTTTTCCGGTGGTTCGCCGTCGGGGTTCCCCAGAGTGAAATCAAAAACATTTTCTTCCCCGCGCTGCTGTTTCAACCGGGCGCCAATCTCGAACATTCGCCGGATCCAGGAGGCGTGTTCCATCTGTTCCGCAATAGTTTTGGCTACACTCATTGAATATCTCAGGATCAAGGGAATCACCCGGCGCGCCGGTGGAGGGAGTGGCTCCAGGGACCGGCCTTACCGCGGGTGGTACCTTCATTTTTCGATGCGCCTATAAACTTCTGTACTGCCGATGACATTGATGCCGGCAGATTGCAGCCGCTCAATGGCCGCATCGGGGTTATCGAACCGGAAGATCAAGACAGCCGTGTCTCCGCGGCCGAACGTAAACGCGTACATGTATTCGATGTTGATGTCGGTCTTCTCGAAGACACCTAGCAATTCAGCCAGACCTCCGGGGCGGTCGGGCACTTCCACTGCCACCACTTCCGTGACGTTGACTACGTAGCCTGCTTCCTGAAGAAGGTGAGCACCCTTCTCCCAATCGGAAACGATGAAGCGCAGAATGCCGAATTGCTCCGTGTCGGCCAAGGTCAGGGTCCGGATGTTTATACCGGCTTCGGCCAGGAGGCGGCAAGGTTCCGTCAACTGGCTTGGCTTGTTCTCCAGGAAGAGCGAAAGCTGACGAATCTTCATAGGCACCCCCTACTCGAACCATCGCCTACCGGGGCCGCAACCTGAAACGCGGCGCTTACCCGCCCCGGCCTAGTCTCTGCCAGACCCGCAATTCACTGGTCCAGATTTCTTCGATCGATGAGCCGTTGCGCCTTTCCCTCGCTGCGTTTGAGGGTCTGCGGCGCCACCAGCCGGACCGCCACTCGCAGTCCGAGCGTCTGATTCAAGGACTGCGCAAGCTTGTTGTGCAGGTTTTCAAGCGCGCCAACCTTGTCGCTGGAGACCGCCGGTGTCACTTCCACGTGAACCTCCATCTGGTCCAACCCTTCCTCGCGCGTCAGGATGATCTGATAGTGAGGCAGCGCGCCTTCCACCGCGAGCAGGGCGGATTCGACCTGGGACGGGAACACGTTGACGCCACGAATGATGAACATGTCATCGCTACGCCGGCTAATTCGTTTAATGCGGCGGAGGGTTCGACCGCAGGGACATGAACCAGGCACGAAGGCACTGATGTCGCGGGTGCGATAACGAAGCATGGGCATGGCGTGCTTGCTCAAAGTCGTCACGACCAGTTCCCCTTCCTCTCCCTCCGGAACCGGCCGTTCGGTATCCGGGTCAATGATTTCCGGATAGAAGTGGTCCTCAAAGACGTGCAGGCCCACCTGGCAACGGCACTCGCTCCCCACGCCCGGGCCGGTAATCTCCGTGAGCCCGTAGATATCGTAGGCCTTGATGCCGCCGGCGGTTTCGATGTGGCGGCGCAGCGAGTCGCTCCAGGGCTCGGCGCCGAAGACTCCCACCCGCAGGGGCAGTTCCCGCACATCGACTCCCATCTCGGCGGCGCGGTCGAGCAAATGAAGAAAGTAGGTCGGCGTGCAGCAGATGGCCGTCACCCTGAAGTCTTTCATCACCATGATCTGTCGATCAGTATTGCCGCCAGAAATGGGAATCACTGTCGCCCCAAGCGCCTCGGCGCCGTAATGGGCCCCTAGTCCTCCGGTGAATAGGCCGTAGCCATAAGCGTTCTGAATGATGTCGCCGCGGCCCAGGCCGCATGCCGCGAGCGTCCTCGTCATAGCGTCGGTCCAGACGCCGAGGTCCTGCTGCGTGTAGGCGACCACAATCGGCTTGCCCGTGGTCCCACTGGAAGCGTGCAGCCGGACCACCTCTTCCAGGGGGCTGGCGAACAGGCCGAAGGGATAACTGTCACGCAGGTCCACCTTCACCGTGAAAGGCAAGCGGGCCACATCGTCCAGTGTCCGTATATCTTCCGGCGAGACGTTTCGCTCATCCATCCGTTGGTGGTAGAGTTCAACGTGCTGGTAAGCACGGCGAACGGTAGCCCGGAGCCGCCCCAACTGCAGCTCCAGCATTTGCGGAACCGGCATGTAATCCGGCGCGCTGGCAGGATGAATCTCTAGGGAGTAGTCGTCCGGGATGCCGGTCATGGGTTGGGTACGCTCAAGGTTTTCTGCGCCGCTGCGCGTCCGATAGCCAACGCCTGAAGATTCGCTGCGTGCAGCTTCTGCGCCAAGTTCTGGCGGATAGTCTCCAGCCAGGCAGATTCAGGAAAGGGGAGGCTCACGCTTAGCCAGCCGAGCAGCGCAACGTTGAGGCTCCGCTTGTCATGCAAGGCACTCTCCCGAATCGCGCCAGGTGTGATCAACGTACCACCCTCCCGCAATCGCCAGCGGTTGGGTTCCACCTGATCGGGCGATAGGACCACCAGATAATCCGCCTCTCCCGGGGGCACCATGGGACTGTAAACTCTTTCGCCAAAGCGGACATCGCTCGTGACGGAGCCTCCGCGTTGGCTCATGCCGTGAATTTCGCTCTTCTTCACGTCGAGTCCGGCACAGAATGCCACTTCGGCGACGATATCGGAGGCCTTCAGTACTCCCTGTCCGCCTAGGCCGGCAATTACGATGTTGGTCACCTTAGTCCTGTTGCTCAAGGCAGTTCTCCGGTATCTCCTCGCGGGCAGCGGACCGTTCATACTCCTTGATTCTGCCGGCCGCCAGCAGGCAGTTGCGGCGAGCCACAATCACCGTGAGATCTCCAGTGACAAGGCTCGCAGCTACCAACTCCTGGAAGGC
>PMYF01000420.1:8377-12304 GCA_003171295.1 Acidobacteriota bacterium
CCGTGGGCTGGTGTTCAAGGGTCCGGCCTGTTCCGGGATGCTCCTGCAAGCCGGTCATGGCCGTAGTCCCGTTGTCGAGGATAATGACCACGTGGCCGGTTTTCGGTGGGTTGTAAACCATCTCCACCAGGCCAGTGATCCCNNCTATGGATGAAGGTGCTGTCGCCCAGGGTGCTGACGACACGGCGGGCCTGCTCGGGCGGCAGCGCGTGCCTCAGACCCAGCCCCACGCCGATACTCGCTCCCATGCAGACGCACGTATCCGCGGCCTCGAAGGGCGGCAGCACGGCCAGCGTGTAGCAACCTATGTCACTGGCCACGATGCAATCCAGGTTGCGCAGGGCACTGAAGACCGAACGGTGAGGGCAACCCTGGCACAATTCCGGCGGCTTTCCCGGCGGCGGAACCGGCTCCGGCGAAGTGTCGGCGGCGAGAATGCGCTTGATGCGATCCACGTTCAATTCGCCAAAGCGATACTCTTCTGGCTTCCCTTCTACCCGGAGACCAGCCGCACGAATGGCTTCAAGCAGGTAGGGATCTCCTTCTTCAATCACTACGCAACGGGACACGCTCGCGACGAAGCGGCGGATAATTTCCAGCGGGACGGGATAGCTCATGCCCAGCTTCAGCACCGCAGCTTCAGGCGCCGCCTCGCGGGCGTGCATGAACGAGATCCCTACCGTAATAATCCCCAGGGACCGGTCCCCGTCGGTTTCCCGGTTCGGCCCGTGGGTTTCGTTCCACTCCTTAATGCGCGCGAGCTTTTCCCGGAGCCGGCGATGGGCAGGCCGGGCATAAGCAGGGATCATCACCCGTCCTTTAATGTCGCGGACGAACGTTGCTGGGGCATTCGATAGCGCCAATGCTCCCGCAGGGCGGACGACAGTCTTGGAATGACACACGCGGGTCGTCAGCCGGAGGAGCACGGGAATGCTCCACCTCTCCGATATTTGAATGGCCAGCAAGAGGAAATCATAGGCTTCCTGAGAGTCTGCGGGTTCCAGCATCGGCACCCCCGCCGCTACGGCGTAGCGCCGATTGTCCTGTTCATTCTGGCTTGAAGCCATGCCGGGATCGTCGGCCGAGACCACTACCAGGGCGCCGGTGACGCCGGTGTAGGCGGCCGTGAAAAGCGGATCGGCGGCCACGTTCAGGCCCACGTGCTTCATGGTGATCAGGGCTCGGGCGCTGGTATAAGCGACCCCCAGCCCCACTTCCAGGGCAACCTTCTCGTTGGGCGCCCATTGGGCGCGGCCCCCGAGACGTGCAAAGCTCTCCAGGATTTCCGTGGAGGGCGTTCCGGGATACCCCGTGCCCAGAGCGATATCACCATCGCGGGCAGCCAGGGCCACCGCCTCGTTCCCGCTCAATAACAGCCGATCCGGTCCACTCATTTATAGCCTCATGATCCCCTTTTCTCGCTGGCCTTGCCCGCGGACAAACGGGCCACCGCCTCTCCCGTGCGCAGAAGCAAACCATCACGCCTACTGGTGACACTTGGATGAGAGCGGACCAAAGGAAGCGCGATAGGCAGTCCACGAAACGTTTGATTCTAACCTCGCTGGCGAGCTTAATCAATTGACATGATTCGACACATCTGGACAGTCAGGTCGGATCCTGCGCGCAGTGTTCCAGCCTAACTCTGATACCGCCTGTTATCCCTTCGCGACCCGGTCGCCTGCAGAGCGAAGTTATCGCCGAGGAAGGGCGGATAATGCCTCCGGCGGACCCGCGCCGAATCGCTAAATGCCCGAATCCAAAGGACTACTCCTTGCACTTACCCTGTAATTGGCGGGTTTTCGAGCCCATTCTAAGCGACCTGAAAGCAACCGCGTTAACGCTATCCTTGAGACACTCAGTTCTCAATGCTTGGGGTGGGCGGTTACCACAGTTTATTACTCGCCACGGCCACGCGCCGCAACGTTGACAGGTTGGGGGAAGTGCGCTAGCTTGGAAGAGGCGTCCAGGCCCGTAGCTCAGCCCGGTTAGAGCGCTACCTTGACACGGTAGAGGTCTGGGGTTCGAGTCCCCACGGGCCTACCACGTTAACTCTTTCGCCCGCTGTAATTTGTAGGGATGCCTTTATTAGCTTCGTCGGTGCCCTGACGGAGTGTGTAGTAGGGAATGTAGTAGGGACCCCTCTTGCTTCCGATTCAGTTGTTCCGATACCCTTCCTCGAAATCCGATGGATTGCCGGAGGCAACTTAAGCCTAGCGACCGTACCTAAGCCATTCGGTTGCATAGGTTTGCACGCCCCCCTAATCCGAACCTACCCTGCCTCGGTAGCGGTCGCTAAATTAGCGCGACGAACGTCAATGCGATTAACTCTATTCCTTACAATGGATTGGAGCCTCCTAGGATTCCGCTCTCGCGTCAGCCTGGGATCGGGTGTAGTAGATTTCGTAGTAGGAAGCGCGGTCTTTTCTGCCCTCAGAATTTTCTCTACAGCCTTTATCTTCAGTTCGTTATCGGGGTGCAGGTAGCGTCGCGTGACTAGAATCGAGGCGTGTCCGGCCAGTTCTTGGATGACTGCGAGCGATACGCCTGAATCAGATAAGCGACTACAGAAAGTATGGCGAAGCTGATGGAACGTGATGCGCCGTAGGTTCGCGATCTTCACGGCTCTCTTGAACGAATTCTTCACGTCCCCGACATGCTCAGCGGGATTCTGAGGCGAGGGGAAGACCCACTTGCCTGGAATTTCTTCTCGTCGTTTCAGAAGTAACTCGCGGAGTAAAGAGTTGAGCGGGACCTCCCTGCCTTGACCTGCCTTCGTCTTCGACTTGCGTACTATCAGGACGAAGTTATTGAAATCGACAGCCTCCCATTGCAAGCGGAGAATCTCACCCCGTCGCTGACCTGTGTAGATCGCGACCATGATGACACTCTTTAGATGTGGGGCGCGCAACTGCAACTCCGGGTCGTCGCACGCTGCCAGTAGTTTCTCTTCCTCCTCATATGATAGGACGCGGGTGCAAGGCGGCTCGTCCAACTTGAAAAGTTTGCCGTCTCTGGCTGAATTGGAGTCGAGTAGTTGCCACTTTACTGCCGAACTCAGCATGGATTTCAAGAGACCAAGCTCGCGGTTAATCGAAGATTTTTTCAGCCCGTTGGCGAGACGCTTCTGCTTGTATTTCTCAAATACCAGCGGCGTAATCTCATTCAAACGGAATTTTCCGAAGAAGGGGGCGAGCGACTGCGGAATCAGGTAGCGCTCCACGACATAAGCAGGTTTGTTCGCCTTACTGTACTCCAGGTAACGGTCGGCGAACTCTGCAAATCTCGGAATCTCCTTTTTGTTGCCGAGGCCATATTTACCTAGCGCAAGCTGGGCTTTATGGATGGCCTGCATCTTTAGGGCTTGCGTCCGGCTCTTGACCTTTGTCGGTCGCTGGACGTGCCGGCCTTCGAACCAGAAGTTATACCACCAGATACCGCCACGTTTATATATGCTCATGACTCTCTTCCTCGACTGGCTGCCGGTTCTTGTCTACGAATTCTTCCAGGTCGCATTCACGGAAACGCACGAGTCGCCCAATCTTCCGGTGGGGAATCCGCTTTTGCGAGACCCACAGATAAAGGGTGTTCGGTTTGACTCCTAATTTCTCAGCGGCTTCTTGAATTGTCAGGAGGCGTTCCATGCTGGGCCTCCCAATCCGAAGGGATTCGTGCCCGGTTTTCCAAAGGCCAGTCTCAGATTGGGCAGAAACTTTTTCGCGAGATTCCCTAAGGCCCGTTCGGGGCGCCTTAGGGAACCCGTGGAGCACCTCGGGATATTCCCCCCGCCGTTTGCCCGGATGGCAGACGCGAAGACGCCTGCAAAGACATTTAGCGGCCATTTTCCGGCCTTCCGGCTCGCCTTCCGAAGGGCTGGCGAGCCCTCTCGTACACCCTTAAGTCTACTACTTTTTATGGATAATGTCAAGT
>PMYF01000302.1:0-3259 GCA_003171295.1 Acidobacteriota bacterium
ATCATCATTCACCGCAGAGGCGCTGAGAAAAACTCTTTCAGGTATTCCCCTGTTGCACTGGCTTTGTCCCCTGAGATTCAACTCCACTGTCGTCCCTGCCTCGTGCCAAGCTCTCATCAAGGTGATTAACCATCCTCTTTATCCCGCGCCGAAGCACCGGGACATTGAAGTTAATGAGAAGGCCCACCGTCAAGCCCGAAAGCTTCTAATAGGTCAAGAGTTGCGCCTCGTGGACCGGCAAGAGTTCCCGGACCGTTTTGAGTTCTACAATAAGCTTGTCTTCAACGACGAGGTCTAAGCGATAGCCGCAGTCCAGTCGTACACCCTTGTACGCAATTGGAAGCGGGCGCTGACGCCCAGACCCGATGCCTGCAAGGCTCAACTCGCGACAGAGACATTCTTCGTAAGCCGACTCGAGCAATCCTGGACCGAGAGTCTTGTGGATTTCCATGCCTGCCCCAATGACTTGCTCGGTCAGTTGGTTGATCTGCAGGGCATCCAATCACCCTGTACTCTCAGCGCCTCTGCGGTGAATTCAGATTTCTCAATCCAGATACCCTTCCGACTTCATCAACTCCGCGTTGAGCAGCGCCGCGCCGGCGGCCCCACGAATCGTGTTGTGGCTCAACGCGACATACTTGAACTCGAGCACGGGGCATTCACGCACGCGCCCTACCACCGTTGCCATGCCATGTTCGGCGTTCAGGTCGAATTTCGGCTGGGGCCGGTCGCGTTCCTCGCGCACAATAATGGGATGCTTGGGCGCGGAAGGCAAGTTGCGCTCCTGCGGCACCGAGCGATAGGCGCGCCAGGCTTCCACGAGATCGGCTAGGGTGGCTTTGGTTTTCAGCGCCACGGAAATGGTCTCCGTGTGGCCATCTTCCACCATCACGCGGTTGCAGTGTGCGCTCACGGCGAAGTCACCCATCTTCACGTGGCCATCCACCATTTTTCCAAGCAGCTTGCGCGTTTCGCATTCCACCTTTTCTTCTTCGCCGCCAATAAAAGGAATGACGTTAGCCAGGATGTCGAGCGTGGGCACGCCCGGGTAACCGGCGCCGGAAACCGCCTGCATGCTCGTCATCAGAACCTTTTCGAGTCCAAAGGCCCGCTCCAGCGGCGCGAGAGACATAACCAAACCCACCGTCGTGCAATTCGGGTTGGTGATAATCATGCCCTTCCAGCCGCGCTGTTGCCGCTGCTGCCGCGCCAGCGCCAGGTGGTCAGGGTTGACGTCGGGAATCAGGAGCGGCACGTCCGGCTCCATCCGGTAATTCGAGGAATTGGAAACCACCACGTGGCCGGCCTGGGCAAATTCCTTCTCGACTTCCCCCGCCACCTTGGAATCGAGCGAAGAGAACAGCAGTTGCGGAGCGCCGCCGGGCTTGCACTCGTGCACGCTGAGTTCCCGCGCGCCTTTCGGCAGGGGATCGCGCAGGCGCCAGTTGCAGGCCTCCGCATAGGTTTTGCCCGCCGACCGCTCCGAAGCCGCGACCCATTTGAGTTCGAACCACGGGTGTGCCTCGAGCAGGCTGACAAACCGCTGCCCGACCATTCCCGTGGCTCCCAGAATTCCTATTTCAATTTTCTTCATGACGACGTATAAGGCGGATGGAATCCACCTTCACCTTTCTGCCCCCCAGCGTGATAACCAGGTTCGGGCGAGCCGCGTTCGGCGCTGGCACGAACCACTACGACCGGCTCTTCAGGTCGCGCACCAAACGGCAATAAAGATCGACCGCCGCGACGAGGTCCGCTTTACGGACGTGCTCGCGCTCGGTGTGCGCTACCGCGATCGAGCCCGGCCCCAGCAGCAGCGGCCGGCCCCAATTCCCCAGCGCCGGCAAGTCGGTCGTAAACGCCACGACGTCCGCCTCGAAGCCCTCGAGCTTCTCCATCAGAAGCAACGGCGTGTCGCGCACAAATTCAATTTCGCAGCGGCCGGCAATAGCCTCTGTAATCTGCCGCCGCAGCGGGCCGGAATCCTCCACGGTCCGGATCAAGATCTGCACCCGGGCTTCATCGGGCACCACATTGGCAGCCCGGCCGCCGGTGATCACGCCAATGTTCAGCGTGGATTTCCCCAGCACCAGGCTGGCCGGTAGCGGCACCTTGCGCAGGTCCGCGAGCGCATCCAATAGCTTCTCGATGGCGTTCTCGCCCAGCTCGGGATAGGCGGAATGCGCCATCTTGCCGTGCGCGAGCACATCGAGCCGCAGATTACCCTTCGTCCCAATCACCAGTTTATTCGTCGTGGGCTCGCCATTGATGATGTAACGCGAGCCACACGGGTGCAGGTTTGCTTCACGCGCGCCGTCGCTGGTGGTCTCTTCCCCGACCAGGAAGAGCAGGGCGAAATCCTCGACACCTTCCTGCTTCAGCCGCTCCGCCGCCGCCACCTGCGCGGCCAGGATCCCCTTGGCGTCGCAGGAGCCGCGACCGTAGATGCATTCCGCGTCCTCGTGTGCGGGAAAGAAGGGCGGCACGGTGTCCAGGTGCGTGCTGAGCACCACGTCCGGCTTGCCCCAGCACGCGAGCACATTGGAACGGTCGCGTGAAACGGGCATGAGTTCCGCCTGGAAGCCCACCTGTGCGAGGTAGGATTTGACAAATTCCGCGCAGGCCTTCTCATGGCCGGTGACCGATTCCATGTTGACGAGGTTCTTCGTGAATTCAAACAAATCCATGGAAAAGTCCGCTCAGGCGCCTGCCGCAAGGCAATTTCCGCTCTCCCCACAGGAACTATTCTGCGTGTAAGCGCAACCTTATGACGTTAGCCTACTACCGAAAACAGCGTCAAGCTCAATCGCGGCGGGGGCGTCGCGGCTGCCTGGACGGAAAGCCAGCCTCGCGAAACCGCACCACCTGCCACTTCCCTCCCGCGGAATGCCTATTCTAAGCAGTATATATGTAGTTACTAGCCTCTTTAATTTGGGGCAACTCCGTCCCTCGCCCGGGCCTCCTTCCTGGCAGGCAGGGCTCCGTCAAAGTCCGATGGGGTTGAAAAAGACCCCTCACCTGCCCTCCTCCGTCGGGCCCCCTCTCCCCTGAGAGAAGGTGTCCCGCATGTCGGGACGGGTGAGGGGTCTCTTCGCAGGTGATGCATACATGGCTCTGGAGGTTTGCGACACCCGCGACTTTGACTGAACCCTGTCCTGGCAGGCAGGTTGCTCGCAATTGAAACAGAAGGGTGCTAGAATCTGGGTTGGTAAGAGGCAGTTGGGCTCCGTCTGAGGAGGCCGTATGAGTCACCGGTCCC
>PMYF01000302.1:3344-3595 GCA_003171295.1 Acidobacteriota bacterium
CAAACCTATTTGCCCAACTACTGGTGGGTCAGCCCCTATCCCCTCGCCGATCCGCGCCAGGATGGCTACAATCCCTCCGCCGGCTACGAGTGGGATAGCGTGGGGACACTCATCCTCAACACCAATCCCCCCCAGGCCCGCGTTACTCTGGACGGCATATACGCAGGCACGACCGACAAACTCGGCCCCTTCCAGCTCCCTGTCGGTGAGCATACCCTGCATATCGAAGCGCCGGGTTACGAACCCACGGA
>PMYF01000302.1:3753-11114 GCA_003171295.1 Acidobacteriota bacterium
CAAGCGCGCAGCCTTTCAAGCCGCGCTCGCAGCCATCCCGAGGTCACCACACAGGAGGTCCTATGCCATCCCAAACTCACTCCGCGAACCGGCGGGGATTCTTGAAACTTGCCGGAGCCGCCGCGCTCGCCGCGCCTGCCCTGGCGAAAGGCTCGGCGCCTGGATCGGCGACGCCATCCACACCCGCGCCCGGCCTGCCGCCGCTCAAGATCACCGACGTGCGTGTCATCGTCACCTGTCCCGACCGCAATTACGTCCTGGTGAAAATCCTCACGAGCGAGCCGGGGCTTTACGGCGTGGGTGACGCCACGCTGAACGGCCGCGAGCTGGCCGTGGCGACGGCGCTCGAAAAGCACTTGGCGCCGCTGCTCATCGGGCGCGACCCCGAAGCCATCGAAGACACCTGGCAGTACCTCTATCGCGGCCCCTATTGGCGCGGCGGTCCGGTGCAGATGACGGCGCTGGCTGGGGTGGACCTGGCGCTGTGGGACATCAAGGGCAAGCGCGCGGGCATGCCCGTTTATCAATTGCTGGGCGGGTGCACGCGCGTGGGGGCGCTCTGCTACACGCACGCGAGCGGCGGCAATTTCACCGAGGTCGAAGACGCCGCGCGCCGCGCCATCGAACGCGGCTTCAAGTGCGTGCGCGCGCAGGTGGCCATTCCCGGCCTGGAGGGAACTTACGGCACCGCCGCGAGGAAGAAATCCGAAGAGGTCGCGGGCCGCGTCCCGCAACAGGCCGACCTGCCGCAAACCGAACTCTTCGAACCCGGGCCGTACCTGCGCACCGTGCCCAAGCTCTTCGCGCACTTGCGCTCGGCGCTCGGAGAAGAAGTCGAACTGCTCCACGACGTGCACGAGAAACTCGTGCCCGTGGAAGCGGCGCGCTTTGCGAAGGAGCTCGAGCCCTACCACCTGTTCTTTCTCGAAGACCCGCTGCGGCCGGAATACAAGGAAAGCTTCCGCCTGATCCGCCAGCACTCCACCACCCCCCTCGCCATGGGCGAGCTGTTCAACTCCCTCTGGGATTGCGTGCCGCTCATCAAAGAACAATTGATTGACTTCATCCGCTGCGACCTGGGGCACATCGGGGGCATCACCAACGCGCGCAAGGTGGCCGCGCTGGCGGAGGCTTTCCAAGTAAAGACCGCCTGGCACGGCCCGGGCGATATCGCCCCACCCACGCACGCCGCCAACGTGCACGTCGATATTTCGATTCCCAATTTCGGCGTACAAGAAATGGTCTTCTTCCCCGACATCGCGCGCGAAGTTATGCCCGGCGCGCCGGAGTTCAAAGACGGCTACATGACGGTAAGCGACACACCCGGCCTCGGCACGGACGTGAACGAGGAATTGGCCAAGAAGTATCCCTATAAGCGCGCCTATCTGCCCACAGCCCGGCGCAGGGATGGAAGCGTTCACGATTGGTAGACGGCATTGCTTTGCGGGGGGCTGTCAAAGAACGAAGAACAAGTCAAAACGCAAAGCGCAAAACGCAAAGGTCAAAACTACGGGCGGATTGTCATCATGCAAAACGGTCGTAATTTGGAAGGGCGTCTGTTGGAGTATGGGGCCAGGGTCATCAAACTGGTCGGATCCTTACCGAATACACTCGTCGGGCGGCGGATCGCAGACCAATTGCTTCGCTGCGCTACATCAGCGGGAGCTAACTACGAAGAAGCAAGAGGGGCTGAGTCCCGAGAGGATTTCGCCCACAAAATGCAAATTGCTTTGAAGGAATTGCGGGAGTCCAATTACTGGCTTCGGCTGCTTGTCAAGTCCGGGAAGGTCCCTGTAAAACGTATGGCCGACCTCCTGGATGAGTCGGTCGAGATACGCGCGATGCTTTCGAAATCCGTCGCTACGGTCAAAGGAAAGGCTAAGAAGGAAGATGCCGGTCCATAGCTCAGTAGCCACACATGCCCAGACAAGACGTCTCTGCTGGCTTTGGGCCTGTTACCTTCGTCTTCTAAGATATGCGCTTTGCGCTTTGACTTGTGATTTCGCCCATCGTTCGTTGTCGGTGGTGGGTTATCTTTGGTCGAGGCGAGCGGCGTTCCACTTTTGCGTTTTGCGCTTTGCGTTTTGCGCTTTGACTTTCTTTTGTTGTCTACCTGCCGCAGGCCTGGTTCTCAGTGCAGCCCAAGCTCCCCGCGGAGCTTCGAAGACCGCTCCGCCGGACGACCGCGTCCTGCGCGCCGTCGTGCAACTGGTGGCGGTCGGCCCGGGGGAGGAGGGCCAGAACCGCGAGTGTTCGGCGACGGGCTTTCTGATTGATGAAGAGGGCTTTCTCATCACCAACGCCCATGTCGTGGAGGATGCAAATAGGTGCCTCGAAAAGGCTCCCGGCGCGATGATCCTCGCCAAGCCAGCGACTGCGGATTCGCGAGTGGCTAGGGCCGTCCCCTGCGAGGTCGTGGAAATCGACGAAGCTCACGATGTGGCTCTATTAAAAACCGCATGCCCCTTCCTGTCGGAGCCCGGTGAGAGGCCGCCATTTGCCCCGCTCGAGGTTCACGCGGTCGCAGAGGGAACCGCGGTGATGGTGAGTGGCCATCCGGAATTTTCCTGGCAGCCTGTGACGCAGACGGGCCGGATCGTGCGGGTGGGGCAAGCGCATCTCGCGGGCGAGGACGCCGCCCGCAGTGACGCGTTGGAACTCGACATTCCCCTGCGGCTGGGAAACAGCGGCAGCCCGGTCTATCGCTCGGACGGCGGCGTAATTGCCGTGGTTGACCAGAGGGACCCGCTGCGACCTTCGCACAGCGTGGCCGTTTCCATTCGCTACGCCATCGCGCTCGCGGATCGCCACGGCGCGAGGTGGCACGCCGTGGAATGAGGTTGGACCTCACAGCGCTTTCCCTTGACCATCAAAGAAGTGAGTTAGGTGAGTCGAAAGGCCGGCTCTTCAACTTTCGACCCCTTCGACTTCCTCGACTGCCCTTTGCCCCAGGATTTTCTTTTTGTGCTTCCTGCGTCCACTAACCCCGCATTGACGCGGCGGGGGCTTCGAAGTACAGTAACGTTTTTCTTGCAATCTGGGTAATCACAAGCAAGTTTGGGCGGAGAAGGGCCGCCTGGGCGCAATGGCCAAAATGAGGAGAAACCAGGATATGGAAGTTCTTGCCATGATATCTCGGAGAAGCCGCCGGGCGCTCGGCTGCGCCGCCTATGGACTGCTGGCGGCAGCGCTCCTCACCAGCCTCCTGGCGCTCGCGGGTTGCTCATCCAAGCCGGCGGAATCACCCGGCATGCAAATGGAGTTCCGCGTTCCGGTCACGGTGGCCAAGGCCGTGGCGAAGAGCGTGCCGGTCCAGGTGGAAGTGATCGGCAATGTGGAAGCCTACACCAATGTTTCGGTGCGAACCCAGATGGCGGGTGAAATCGAGCGCGCCCACTTTACGCAAGGCCAGGATGTGAAGAAGGGGCAGTTGCTTTTCACCCTGGATCGCCGCCCCTTCGAAGCCACGCTGCACCAATATGAGGCGAACCTGGCGCGTGACCAGGCGCAACTGGCCAANNACCAACGCCCAAGCCCTGGAAGCCACCGTTCGAGCCGGCCGGGCCGCCATCGAGAGCGCCCGGGTGAACCTGAGCTATTGCTCCGTCTATTCCCCGATTGACGGCCGCACCGGGAGCTATCAAGTTTATCCAGGTAATATTGCCAAGATGAATGATTCGGTGCTGGTGGTCATCAATCAAATTCACCCCATCTACGTGACTTTCGCGGTGCCGGAGCAAGATCTCGCCGAAGTGAAGAGATACCAGGCCCGGGACCCGCTGGCGGTCGAGGCGCCCATTCCCAACGATCCGCGGCCGCCCGCCGTGGGCCAACTCGCTTTCATTGACAACGCCGTGGACACGGCTACCGGCACTATCAAGATGCGCGCTACGTTCCCAAACATCGACAATCGCCTCTGGCCAGGGCAGTTCGTCAACGTGGTGATCCGGTTGACCACGCAGGCCAACGCCACGGTGGTGCCCTCACAGTCGGTGCAAACGGGCCAGGTGGGCAAGTACGTTTTTGTGGTGAAACCCGACGAGACGGCGGACCTGCGCCCGGTGGTGGCGGGCGGGACCCTGCATGGCGAAACGGTGATCGAGAAGGGCGTCACACCCGGCGAAACCGTGGTGACCGACGGCCAGTTGCTGCTCGCGCCCGGGTCCAAAGTGCAAATCAAAAAAGGCACATAAGGTGCGGCATGACGCATGCGAACTTCAAAGGCGCCATGCTATGCATGGTTATCCGAGAGCGGCAATCGCTGATGTCAACAACGGGGTGCCGCGGGGTAGGTCCTTGGTGCCCTGCAAGGGCACAAGATAGCAGCCGAGGGCAACGCCCCCGGAAAGCGCGCCGTTCGACCTTTCGACCCTGAAGGGGTCGTATTTCGTAGGGCCGCGGGACGCCACTCGGATCCGACCCTTTCAGGGTCGGACTTGGTTGAGGGCGGGTTTTCCGGGGGCGTTGCCCCCGGCTACTCTATAGATCCCCTCCGGGGATCAAGGATACCCAGCGCAGGGGTAGGCAAAAATGAATTTAGCGGAACTCTTCATCCGCCGGCCCATCATGACCACGCTCACGATGCTGGCCATTTTGGTCTTCGGCATCATTGCCTACCGGGAACTGCCGGTCAGTGATTTGCCCAATGTTGATTACCCCACCATCCAGGTAAGCGCGGGGCTGCCCGGCGCGAGCCCGGAAACGATGGCCGCCGCCGTGGCCACGCCGCTGGAGCGCGAGTTTTCGACCATCGCCGGCATCGAGAGCATGAGTTCCATGAGCACGCAGGGCGGCACGCAAATTACCCTGCAATTCAGCCTGAGCCGCAACATTGACGCCGCCTCGCAGGACGTGCAGGCCGCCATCGCGCGCTCCCAGGGTGAACTACCCACCGACATGCCCGCGCCCCCCGCCTATCAGAAGGTGAACCCCGCGGACCAACCCATCATTTACATGGCGGTCTACTCCGACACGCTGCCGCCCTCCACGGTCAATGAGTACGCCGATACCCTGATGGCACAGCGCATCTCGATGATCAGCGGCGTGGCGCAGGTGCAGCTGTATGGGGCGCAGAAGTACGCGGTGCGCGTGCAGTTGGATCCCCAGGCGCTGGCGGCGCGGGGCGTCGGCATCGACGAAGTGACGGATGTCGTCCGGAACGCCAACGTCAACCTGCCCACCGGCACGCTTTTCGGCGCGCACAAGTCTTTTGTGGTGCAGGCCAACGGGCAACTCCGTAACGCCGCCGCCTACCGGCCGCTCATTGTCTCCTATCGCAACGGCGCGCCGATCCGCCTGGAGGCGCTGGGCCAGGTCACCGACAGCGTGCAGAACAACAAGGTCGCCACCTGGTACAACGGCACCAACTCCCTCGTGCTGGCCATCCAGCGCCAGCCCGGCACCAACACCGTACAAGTGGTGGACAACATCCGGCGCCTGCTTCCCGCCTTCCGCAAAGAGATCCCGCAGTCCATCCACCTAGCCACGCTCTACGACCGCTCGATTTCCATTCGCGACTCGGTGGACGACGTCAAGTTCACGCTCTACCTGACGCTTGGCCTGGTGGTGCTGGTCATCTTCCTCTTCCTGCGCAACGTTTCCGCCACCATCATCCCCAGCCTGGCGCTTCCTATGTCGATCATGGGCACGTTCTCGGTAATGTACCTGCTGGGTTACACGGTGGATAACCTCTCGCTGATGGCTCTGGTTCTGGCCGTGGGCTTTGTCGTGGACGACGCCATCGTGATGCTGGAAAATATCGTGCGCCACCTGGAAGGCGGCGAAGGAGTTATGGAAGCCGCGCTCAAGGGATCGAAGGAAATCAGCTTCACTATCCTCTCCATGACTTTGTCACTGGCCGCGGTCTTCATCCCCGTGCTCTTCATGGGCGGAATCCTGGGGCGCCTGCTGCACGAATTCTCAGTGACCATCATTTCTGCGGTGCTGGTTTCCGGCGTGGTCTCGTTGACGCTGACGCCCATGCTCTGCAGCCGCTTCCTGCGCCACGCCAAATCCGAGGAGCACGGCTGGCTGTTCAACGTCTTCGAGCGCGGCCACCAAGGGATGCTCGCCGCCTACGATTGGAGTCTCAAGAAAGTCCTGCGCTTCCGTTTTGCCACACTTCTGTTCTCGCTGGCCATCGTGGGCGTCACGGCCTGGCTCTTCGTGCGAATACCCAAGGGATTCCTTTCCCCCGAAGACAGCGGGTTTGTCTTTGGAATCACCCTGGCGCAGCAAGGCACTTCTTTCGAATCCATGAAGGAGCACCAGAAGGCCATCAGCGCCCTGATGCTGGCGGACCCCAATGTGGACAACGTTATGTCCTTCGCCGGCGCGGGAGGGCCGGGCGGAGGGGGGAACTCCGGTTTCTTCTTCATGCATTTGAAGCCGCGCCCGACCGGCCGCGAGCAGATGCTCGAATGGTTCAAAGACCGATTGCGCATCCCCTACCCGCGCGACCCGGCTTTGCGCTACCTGCACACCGACCAGGTCATACAGGAAATGCGCCCGCGGCTTTTCGCGGTCCCCGGCGTAATGGCCTTTATGCAGAACCCGCCGCCCATCCAGATTGGCGGGCGCCTAACAAAAAGCCAGTACCAGTTCACGCTGCAAGGGCCGGACACCACGGAGCTTTACCGCGAAGCCCTGAAGCTGGAAGGGGAGTTGCGCACGACGCCGGGGCTCCAGGACGTCACCACCGACTTGCAGATCAGCAACCCGCAGGTGGACGTGGACATCGACCGCGACAAGGCCAACGCCCTGGGGGTATCCGCCTTCCAAGTGGAAAACGCTCTCGAGACGGCCTACAGCTCACGGCAGATTTCCACCATCTACACCCCCAACAACCAGTACCGGGTCATAATCGAACTCTTGCCACAGTACCAGATGGACCCGCAGGCGCTCTCCCTGCTGTACCTCCGCTCGAGTAGCGGGCAGTCGGTGCCCTTGAACACCGTGTCGAAGCTCACCCAATCGCTTGGCCCGCTGGCGGTGAATCACTCCGGGCAGTTGCCATCCGTCACCGTGTCGTTCAACCTTGCGCCGGGTACGGCGCTGGGTGACGCCGTGAACCGCGTGGAGCAAATCGCCCGCCAGACTATGCCCTCCGACCTCAGCGCCAACTTCGAGGGCACCGCCCAGCAATTCCAATCCTCCCTGGTTGGATTGGGCGTCTTGTTGGTCATCACCATCCTGGTGATCTACATCGTGCTGGGGATCCTGTACGAAAGTTTCATCCACCCCCTGACCATCCTTTCCGGCCTGCCCTCGGCGGCGCTGGGAGCGTTGCTCACCTTGATGTACTTTGGTTATGAACTGGACCTCTACGGCTTCGTGGGCATCATCATGCTGATCGGCATCGT
>PMYF01000302.1:11131-12803 GCA_003171295.1 Acidobacteriota bacterium
CCCATCATGATGACCACCATGGCGGCGCTCATGGGGACCCTGCCCATCGCTTTGGGCTTCGGCGCCGGCGCAGAATCACGGCGCCCGCTGGGCATGTGCGTGGTGGGCGGGCTGGTCTTCTCCCAGCTCATCACCCTCTACATCACGCCCGTCTATTACACCTACCTCGAGTCGTTCCAGAAATGGGTTCGCAGAATCAAGAAATAAGCGAGAGGAAACAGGGACGAGAAGAGCTTTCAGCTTTCAGCCCGAATTACTAACACCTGGCACCTAATCCCTCTTCCCTGTTCCCTGTTCCCTACTTCTTCAGGTCCTCCGGCGCGTCCGTCAGCCGACCTAGCATTTCGTAGACACGCACCAGGGCTTGATTCACCATGCGTTCACCCGCGCCCACTTCCACTTGCGTGGCCGTGCTGGCGGCGCCGTACCCACCTAGCGAAGCGGCCCGCACGGTGGGGAAATACTCAAAGCTCCCGTTCGAGTAACCCATGAAGAAGGCGTCGGGTACAGGGCAACGATTGCGCCAGTCAATTTGAAAGTCCACAAAAGGTTCGCCGGGCATAGTCATATACGCGATGCGCTTGTTGATCAGCAGCGTGGCCACCGGCAGGCGCATGGGCTCGTTACGATGGCGGTCGAAGCTCGCCGCCGCTTCCGGGCCCCAGGAGGCCAGGAGCGCGGCGCGCCATTTGTCGGGGTTCCAACGCAGGTGCGTTTCAAGCAAGTCTTCCGTGAACTGCAGGCTGGCATCGGCTTCCGGCTTGGTTACAATGCCTTTAGCAACCCGCGCTGCCTCTTCACCAATTCGGTTGCCGGTCCAATCGCGGCGCCCGACGGCATCCTGTTCGAGTGGCGTCACAGCATAAAAGGGATTGATGTCACCGTCGCCGCCCTGCAAGAAGAAGCAGAGGGGCACAGCACCAGGACTCCCGGCCGCGAAGGCGCGCTCCACGGTCGAGTCCATCACGCCGGGCCAATCGGCCGAGTATTTCAGGTTGTCGGGGCCGAAAACCACCGGGTGGCAGGCGTAGTTCACCAGGACGGCCAGCGGCGCGCCTGCGGCGTTATCGATGCGCAGGATCGATACCGTGGGATCGACAGGCGCCGTCGGCACCATGGTGGGGTTGAGCATGAACCACCCGAACCTGCCATCGGGTTGCTCGCGCAGGCGGTTGTGGCCGATATAGGCGATGCCGTACCCGGTCCCCAGGCGCGCTTCCGTGAGGCGCTGCTGGGCCTCACCGAGGGCTTTCGAAATCTTCTCCAGGACCCCCGTTTCCCAGTCAGGGCCGGCGAGCGGCGGATACTCATCGGGAATCTCCGGGCCGGCGTGGGTGTGAATCGCCGAGGTCAGCACGTAGGAAATGCCGTACTTCTCTTTTGCCTCCTTGCGCAGGCGCTCGATCCAGGCCGGGGCGAAGGGACGGCCCAGGTCGCAGACCACCATCGCCACGCGCTGGTCACCGGCCTCGAGAACCAGCACCCGGGCGTAGAGCGGATCCAGAATGCTGGTCGCGCCTTCCTTGCGGCCGCCGTACCCGTACATCTTCAGGCCCAGGGGCGGCGTGATGTCCACCTTGGCCACGCCGGCTTTCAACGCGGCGCCCAGACCAAGTACCGGAAACATCCATATGAATATATACAATATACAAACGTTTCTCATTATGCTACG
>PMYF01000562.1 GCA_003171295.1 Acidobacteriota bacterium
TGGATCCTCATCCCCACATGCGAATCGGCAGGTGGGCGTTTTCCTTTTTCCGGTCCGCGGGCATTTCCACTTTGAAAATGCCGGAGGGCCGCGAACCCACGTGGCCGAAAAACAGGTCGCCCTGATGATCCACTGCCCCACGCGACACGTACTGGGCAAAGTTTTTCGGGTGCTCGAGCCGGGCCACTTCCTGGCGCTCCAGCGTGGAGGGGTTCAGGCGCCAGACCACGCCTTCTCGATCCTTGTGTTCGGCGGACAGCGGATTGTACACCGGGTCGCGCCAGCGTGATGCCACGTAATATAACTGGCCGTCGCCGGCAAACGTCAGGCCGCCGCAATGGTCACGAAACGTATCAACGGATATGGTGGGGTCCCGGTCCTGGGTCGCCGGCCCCAAGTCCTCAACCTTCGGCCATTCGCCTTCATTCGGCCAAATGCGCAGCAGCCGGGATTGGGCGATCCAGGTGACAGCATAAACGCAATCGCCTCCGGGAGAAGCGACCACGTCGTAAAAAACGCTGTGCCAGCCGGTTTGGAACACGGGATTGTGGGGCAGCACCAGGGGAGAGATTTCCAGGCGATCCTTTATAGGATCGTAGCGCACCAGATGGCCGTAGTCGTTGGTCGTCCACACGCGGTGCTGCTTGTCGAGGAAAAGGGTCTGGGCGTTGATCGAACCGAGGCGGCCAACGTCTCTCCGCGCGCGCTTTTTCAGGTCGTAGATGATGAAGTGATCGCGCGGATAGCTGAGGGCATAAAGCAAGCCGCGCTCCTCGTCATGCAGCAGGCACCGGCAACCCTCTTTGGGAATCAGCGTCTCCCACCATTTCACTTCGTCCGTGCGCGTATCAAAAGCCAGCAGCGCGCTGCCGCGGAAGCAGCGCTTCTCATCGTGCCAGGAAAGCCAGGGGGAATACGCGGGCTGGTCGATGGGCGGGCCGGAAAGGTGGGTCGCCATGTAGAGCACGCCATCGTGCATCGACGGCGCAAAGCTGTAATGGATTTTGCATTGAGTGGCACGGCCGGATTCGGCCGGATCATTGACCTTCTCATCCAACGAAAAGAGGTAGTCGAGCCCGTCCTTCTTTTCGTTGTAACGCACAACCTTTACCACGCCCCCGGGCACGCCCTCCGCACACGCGGAGGCATAGATGCGCCCGTCGGGTCCGACCGACAGGGACCAGCAGGTGTCGGAATCCGGCGCCTCAGTGAACTCATACCATTTAACTTTGTAGGGGTGGGAATCGCCCGGGGTGGTTTGCGGTGTTTCTGGCGCCGCCCAGCCCTGCGCGCGTGGGTAAAGCGCCATCCCCGCGGTCAGCAAACTCGCACTGCCCCGGAAAAACTCGCGTCGGTCAATCGGTCTCGTCATAGAAAGTCTCCGCGAAATGCCCGGACTACAGCCGGTGCCTCTCATTTCGGACACTGGGCCGGGCCCTAATATAAGCCAGTTCTGCGGGTGGGGCGAGATCTTTTGCGGTTTCGAAACTCCCGTGTGGGCGTGGGTGGTGGCCCGCGGCATGGTGGAACAGAAAGACGGGCCGATGCTCGCCCCGGGCCATATCAGCGGCTGGGGGGTGACGGAGGCGGCTCTTTGCCGCTTGCCAGATTCTGCGGGGTGGGCAATTGCGAGGCGTTCCAGCCGCCGCCCAAGGCTTCGATAAGGAGAACGCTCGCACTCATGCGGCGGGTGAGAATATTCACGGCTTGCACCTGGTCCTGTAGAAGGATGGCCTGCTCCGTGATCACGGAAAGGTAGTTGACCGTCCCAGCTTTGTACTGATAGGTGGAGATTTCGAGCGCACTTTGGGCGGCTTTTACGGCCTCGTCCTCGGCCTGGGCTTCCTTTTCGAGTATGCGCAGCGCCGCCAGGTTATCCTCCACCTGTTGAAAGGCCGTCAGGACCGTCTGGCGATAGGTCGCCACCGTGGCATCGTAGGCAGCCTGCGCCTGGCCAACCTGGGCGCGACGCCTACCGGCATCGAAGAGCGTCTCCGCCAACGCCGGCCCCACCGACCAGAAACGGCTTGGCCAGGAGAACCATTTCAAGAACTCCGCACTCTCCAGGCCTGCGGCCAGGCCCAGGCTGAGCGCTGGGTAGTAGGCAACCTGGGCGATACCGATCTGCTCGTTGGCCGCGGCCATTTGGCGCTCGGTCGCCGCGATGTCGGGGCGGCGCTCCAGCAAGGCGGAAGGAAGTCCTATAGGAACGGGGGGGGGCGTGATCGTGATGGGACGGGAAGAAACCGAGAGCGAGGCTGGAGCCTGGCCAGTCAGAACAGCCATGGCATGTTCGAACTGGGCACGCGCCACACCCAGATCAATCAACTGCGCCCGCGCCGTGTTCAACTGAGTTTGTGCCAGAGCGACGTCCGCACCCGATGCGACGCCACTGTTGAAGCGGTCCTGGGTCAGTTGGAAATATTCCTGGTAGGACTTTACCGTGGTTTCGAGCAGTTCCCGTTCACCATCCGTACCCCGCAATTCAAAGTAGTCTTGCGCCAGTTCCGCCTGGTAAGACAAACGCGCGTTCTCCAGTTGGGCGAAACTCGCCTGGGCAGTCTCGGCGCTGGACTGCACGCTGCGCCGAATGCTTCCCCAGATGTCTGCCTGATAGGAAAGATCCACGGGCAAGTCATAGGTTGTCGTTGCGGACCCAGAGGAAAGCTTCGTGGTGCCCGATCCCCGTGCGTTCACAATTGAAGGAGTGGCTGACACCGTCGGGAAAAGGTTGGAACGTGCAATGCGTACCGCGTACCGGGCCTCGCGGAACTGTGCCTCGGCTGCCTGGAGGTTCTGGTTGGAAATACTCACCTGCTCTTCCAGCGCATTGAGTTCGGAATCGTTGTAGAGTTCCCACCATTTGCCGCGAGCCAGGGCGTCACTGGGCTGGGCTTGCTTCCAACTGGCCATGCCCTGAGAGTCATCTACAGGGAGTTCCTTAAAGGCCACCGGAACCGGAGCTGTGGGACGCTTGTACTGCGGGCCCACCCTGCAGGAACTGGAAACGAGCAACAGGCCAGCCACCGCAAGGCCGAGGAAGATAGGAAGGCGTCTGTCACCCACCCCCTTGGAACGCATGGGTCTTTTAAACGTCGTCATCAATCGCATGGTCTGATTTCTCAATCTCACATCTCCGGGCCCAAACGCTCGAGGTCTGCGGGGCGCTTTCCCCGAACCTTATACCACCAGTTCTGCAGTCGATCGAAATAGAGGTATACCACCGGGGTCGTGTACAGCGTCAGCAACTGGCTTACGATCAGCCCGCCGATAATCGCAATCCCCAGGGGGCGACGCAACTCCGATCCGGTTCCGCTGCCGAACGCGAGCGGCACAGCGCCCAGCATCGCGGCCATCGTCGTCATCAGGATCGGCCGGAACCGCAACAAGCATGCTTCGTAGATGGCGTCGCGTGAATTCTTGCCGTCGTTCCGCTCGGCGGAAAGCGCGAAGTCAATCATCAAGATGCCGTTCTTCTTCACCAGACCGATCAACAGAATGATTCCGACGATCGCGATGACACTCAGATCGGTACGGGTGAGCAGCAGCGCCAGAAGCGCGCCGACACCGGCCGAGGGAAGCGTGGAAAGGATCGTGACGGGATGCACGTAGCTCTCGTAAAGAATGCCGAGCACGAGGTAAACCGTCACCAGCGCTGCCGCGATCAGGAGCGGTTCGCTGCCGAGCGAATCCTGATAGGCTTGCGCGGTCCCGGTAAAACCCGTGTGGATCGTTGCCGGCACGCCAATCTTGGCGGCAGAACCATTAATAAGATCCACGGCATCTCCGAGTGCAACCCCCGGCCGGAGGTTGAAGGAAATCGTGACGGAGGGAAAGAGGCCCTGGTGGTTCACCGACAGCGGCGCGGTGATAGAAGCATCACGGGCGATAGCGCTCAAGGGCACCTGTTGCCCACTCGGCGACCGCACATAGATTTCGCGCAAGAAGAGCGGGTTCTGCCAGTATTCAGGCGCCGCCTCCATCACCACGTGATACTGATTCAGCGGACCATACATGGTCGAAACCTGACGTTGACCGAAGGCGTCGTAGAGTGTGTTGTCAATCAGTTGCGGCGAGATGCCGAAACGCGCGGCCGTCTCGCGATCATAATGCACAAAGGCCTGCAGCCCGCGGTTCTGCTGGTCGCTGTTCACGTCAGCGATGGTGGGGATAGTTTTCAACTGTTCGAGCATACGGGGAGCATAGTCAACGAGGTCTTGCAGGTTGTCGCTGCGCATCGTGTACTGATATTGAGCGCTGGCCATCCGCCCACCGACGCGCACGTCTTGCGAAGCCTGCAAATAAAGCGTGGCGCCCGGCACGCTGCCCAGCTTTGGCCGCAGCCGGGCGATGATCTGGTCAGCCGTGATGTTTCTTTGTGCAGCAGGCGCATTACTGGGAGCTCTTTTTCCCGGGGGCTTCAGCGAGATGAACATACGCGCCGTGTTACCGCCGCCCGTAAATCCTTCCACGGTATCAATGCCCGGGTCAGCGACGATGATCTTGATCATCTGCTGCAAAAGGCTGTCCATGGCTTGAAACGAGGTGTCCTGGTCAGCTTGAATCGCGCCCATAACTCGTCCGTTATCCTGTTGCGGAAAGAACCCCTTGGGCACGTAAATGTATAGGTAAACATTGAGCGCTATCGTGGCCAGCAGTACGACCAGCGTAATCGCCGGATAGCGAAGCACCGTGGACAAGGTTCTCCCATACGCCTTCACGACCCTGTCGAAGGCTCGTTCGCTGGTCTGGTATAGACGGCCATGCGATTGATGCTCTTTCAACAGGTGAGCGCACATGGTGGGCGTCGCGGTGAGTGAAACCACCATCGAGACGATGATCGCCACCGAGAGCGTTACTGCGAACTCGCGGAACAGGCGGCCCACCACGCCACCCATCAGCAGCAAGGGAATGAACACCGCAACCAGCGAAATACTGATGGTCAGCACCGTAGGGCCGATTTCCTGAGCCCCCTTCAGGGCAGCCTGAAACGGATGCAGGCCCTTTTCGAGATAGCGCGAGATGTTCTCAATCACCACGATCGCGTCGTCCACGACAAAGCCGGTGGAGATGCAGAGCGCCATCAAAGACAGGTTGTCCAGGCTGTAGTGCAATAGGTACATCACGCCAAAAGTTCCGACCAGCGACACAGGGACGGCGATGCTGGGGATGAAGGTCGTCCGCGGGTTCCGCAGAAAAAGGAAGACGACCAGGATCACCAGAATCACCGAGATGATCAAGGTTTGCTCGACATTGTCCACGGAGGCGCGGATGGTCAAGGTCTGATCCATGGCCACTCGCAAATCGATCGCCTGGGGAATGGCAGCTTTAAGCTGGGGAAGCGCGGCGCGAATGCCATCGACAGTGTCAATGATGTTGGCGTTGGGTTGGCGGAAGATGATGAGCAGAACGGAGGGCTTGCCGTTCGAATAGCCCGTCGCACGAATGTCTTCAGGNNGCATCCCGCGCCAGGCCGATATCGGAGATTCGCACGGCCGACCCGGTCCGGTAAGCAACGATCAACGGCATGTAGTTGATGGCCTTGAAGAGCTGATCGTTGGCGCCCACCTCCCACATGCGGTAACCATCCGAAAAATGCCCCTTGGGAGTATTGGCATTGGCGCTGCTCAACACGCCTCGGACCTGCTCGAAGCCGATGCCATATTTGTTCAGGGCGGTCGGATTCAGTTCGATCCGAACCCCCGGCAATGCGCCTCCTCCCACGATGACCTGGCCTACACCGCTAACCTGAGAAAGCTTCTGTGCCAGAATGGACGAAGCGGCGTCATACATCTGGCTTTTGCTCAGCACGTCGGAAGTAAGTGCAAGTATGAAGATCGGCGAATCGGCCGGATTCACCTTGCGGTACGTCGGGTTATTGGGAAGATTGGTCGGCAGGTAGCCGCGGGCGGCGTTGATGGCGGCCTGTACGTCGCGCGCCGCGGCGTTAATGTCCCGATTCAAATCGAATTGCAGCGTAACGTTGGTGCTACCGAGGCTGCTCGAAGAGGTCATCTCGGTGACGGATGCAATGCGGCTGAACTGGCGCTCGAGCGGAGTTGCTATGGAGGAGGCCATGATCTCAGGACTTGCGCCCGGCAAACCCGCCTGCACCGAGATGGTGGGAAAGTCCACCTGGGGCAAGGGCGATACGGGAAGGAGTCGGAAGGCGACGGCTCCGGCCAAAGTGATGGCGATGATGAGCAGCGTCGTCGCAACCGGCCTCCGGATGAATGGTTCTGAGATATTCATGGCTTACTTTGCCGGAATCGGCTCCGCACCCGGACTGATCTCGCGACCCCGGGAGAACCGTCTTGCCAGCCGATCGAACCAGAGATAAATGACCGGCGTGGTGTAAAGCGTTAGCAACTGGCTCAAAATAAGTCCGCCGACCATGGTAATGCCCAAAGGCCGGCGCAGTTCCGAACCGGTGCCTGTGCCGAGCGCCAGCGGCAGGCCAGCGAGCAGCGCTGCCATGGTCGTCATCATGATGGGGCGGAAGCGCAGGAGGCAGGCTTGGTAGATGGCATTGACGGGTGTCATGCCTTCCTTGCGCTCCGCGTCCAAAGCGAAATCGATCATCATAATGCCATTCTTCTTCACGATGCCGATGAGCAGGACCAAGCCGATCAAGGCGATGACGCTGAAGTCGTTACGGCATATCAACAGAGCCAGCAGCGCACCGACACCCGCCGAAGGCAGCGTGGACAGGATGGTGACGGGATGAATGTAGCTTTCATACAGGACGCCCAGGACAATATAGACGGTAATGAGGGCCGCCAGAATCAACACGGGCTCGTTTGACAGCGATGCCAGGAATGATGCGGCTGTACCCTGAAATGCCGCCTGAATACTCGGCGGCATACCGATCTCGGCCTTCACTTTGTTCACGGCTTTGACTGCATCTCCCAGCGACGCATTCGGAGCCAGGTCAAAAGAGATGGTAATCACCGGGAACTGACCTTGGTGGTTCACGGTGATGGGGGCGTTCATCTCCTCCATACGGGTGAAGGTTGAAAGGGGCACTTGGCCCCCATTGGGAAATGCCGCGGAGGACTTGATCGAGCCCCCGCCGAAGGCGTTATCCGAGGCGATTGCGGAGGAACTGGCGGAAGACGACGTGGCAGACGATAGACTCGTGGATGCAGCAGTCAATGAGCTCGTCGGTCCGTACAATTGGTTTGCTGAGGTTCCGCCCGCAACCAGGCCGGAGGCACCACTGGAGCTTCCCGCGTTAGTCCGTATGAATAGATTGCGGAGGTCTAAAGGATTCTTGAGATAATCGGGTTTCACTTCCAAAACCACGTGATATTGGTTCAACTGGGTAAAAATGGTCGACACTTCCCGCTGGCCGTACGCGTCGTAGAGCGTCTGGTCGATGGCCGAAGGTGTGATGCCGAGGCGGTAAGCCGTTTGGCGATCGAACACCAGCCCAGCCCGAAGGCCCCCAACCTGCTGATCGCTTGCCACATCGCGCAGCTCCGGCGATGCCTTCAGCTTTTCGATCATTCGGGGTGCGAAGGCGTTCAACTCGTCGATATTGGGATCTTCAAGTGTGTACTGGTATTGCGTGCGGCTCACCCGGTCCTCGACGGTAATATCCTGCACCGGTTGCATGAACAAAGTGATCCCCGCTACCTTGGCCAGTTCCGGCTGCAAGCGGCGGGTGACGTCGCTGGCGCTTATCTTCCGGACATCGAGAGGCTTGAGGTTGATAAGAATGCGCCCACTATTCAGGGTAGTGTTCGTGCCATCGATTCCGATGAATGAGGAAAGGCTCTCGACGGCGGGGTCTTGCAAGATGATTTTCGCCAGCGCTTGCTGCTCGCTGGCCATTTCTTGGAAGGATACCGTCTGAGCTGCCTCGGAGACACCTTGGATAACGCCCGTGTCCTGAATCGGGAAGAACCCTTTCGGAATATAGATATACAGCAGCACGGTCAGGACGAGAGTGGAAATTGCCACCAGCAGGGTTCCGGTCTGATGGCGGAGCACCCATTGGAGGGTCCTATCATAAAGGGCGATCACCGAATTCCATCCGTGTTCCGAAGCGCGATAGAACCAGCCCTCCTCTTCTACCCGCCGCTGCTTCAACAATTTGGCGCACATCATCGGCGTCAAAGTCAGCGAAACGATGGCGGAGACGAGGATCGTAACAGCCAGCGTGACGGCAAATTCACGAAAGAGCCGGCCGACGATATCCCCCATGAACAACAGCGGGATGAGAACGGCAATCAGTGAAAATGTCAGGGAGACGATCGTGAAGCCAATTTGCGCGGACCCTTTAAGCGCCGCTTCCAGCGGCGGCACGCCTTCTTCGATATAGCGGGTAATGTTCTCGATCATCACAATAGCGTCGTCCACAACGAAGCCTGTGGAAATCGTCAGGGCCATCAAACTCAGGTTATTCAAGCTATAGCCGAGCAGATACATCACTCCAAAGGTGCCAACCAGGGAGAGCGGAACAGCCACGCTGGGAATGATCGTGGCGGAAAAATTGCGCAGGAAGAGAAATATAACCATCACCACCAGCGCAACCGTAAGCATCAATTCGAACTCCACGTCGCGCACGGACGCGCGAATCGTGGTGGTCCTATCGGTCAGAATGCTTACATGCACCGAGGTGGGCAGTGAGCTGGTGAGCTGCGGCAGCAGTAACTTGATGCGATCAACAACCGTGATGATGTTCGCGCCCGGCTGCCGCTGAACGTTGACGATTACGGCAGGAACGTCGTTCATCCAGGCCGCCTGCCGGACGTTTTCAGCGTCGTCGGTAACGCTGGCGACATCGGTCAATTTAACGGGGGAGCCATTCCGATAGGCGATGACGAGCGGAGCGTAGTCGGCGCTGGACAAAAGTTGGTCGTTCGCGCCGATCTGGTAGGCTTGGTGAGGACCGTCGAAACTGCCCTTGGCCAGGTTGACGTTGGCCGCCACCAGCGTGCTGCGCAGGTCTTCCAGGTTCAAGCCGGAGGCCGCGAGCGCCATGGGATTGGCTTGAATGCGCACTGCAGGCTTCTGTCCGCCGCTAATGCTAACCAGTCCAACTCCCGGCAATTGGGAAATCTTCGGCGCCAGCCGCGTGTCCGCAAGGTCTTCGACCTTGGTGAGCGGAAGGTCCTTGGAAGTAAGGGCCAGGGTCATGATGGGCGCATCGGCGGGATTGCTTTTGCTGTAAATCGGCGGACTGGGAAGGTCGGGAGGCAGGTAGGTTCCCGAAGCATTGATGGACTGCTGCACTTCCTGCTCAGCTATATCAATATTCAGGCTGAGGTTGAATTGCAGAGTGATGACCGAACTGCCATCGGAGCTCGTGGAGGTCATCTGCTGCAGTCCAGGCACCTGCCCGAACTGCCGCTCCAGCGGAGCGGTCACCGAGGAAGCCATCACGTCCGGGCTGGCGCCGGGGTAGAAAGTGATGACCTGAATGGTCGGGTAATCGACCTCCGGTAGGGCGGATACAGGCAACTGGTTGTAAGCCACCGCGCCCACCAACAGGATAGCAACCATCAGCAAGGACGTGGCAACCGGTCGGAGGATGAAAACCCGCGACGGGCTCATTGACTTGCTCTCTGGCTTTTTTCGCCGTAGATTTGCACCCGCACTTTACTATTCTCTTGGAGCTTGTCGACTCCCGTCATCACGACCACATCACTCGCGGCCACGCCGGAGGTAACTTCGGAGTCGCTCCCCTCCATGGTCCCGATGGTGATCGGCCGCAGGGTCACGGTGGAATCTGCTTTTACCACGTAAGTGTAAGTGGTTTGGGAGTTCCGCTGCACAGCCGCAGTAGGCATCAAGGTGACACCGCGTTTCTCCTCCACCAGCAATCGCACATTGACGAATTGATTGGGAAACAGTGCCCCATCCTTATTGTCGAAATTCGCCCTCAATCTGACATTACCGGTGCTCGGATCAATCTGGTTGTCGACCGTTGCCAGCCAACCCTCCGCGATCTTCGGCCGGCCGCTCTCGAAACCTTCCCGATCGTAGGCATCCACTCTTAGCCGCGCCCCAGCGCGCAGCTTCTTAAGCACGGCGGGAAGCTGATCTTCTCCCAGGGGAAAAATCACGCTAATGGGTTG
Source organism: Acidobacteriota bacterium (assembly GCA_003171295.1). Classification (GTDB taxonomy): domain Bacteria; phylum Acidobacteriota; class Terriglobia; order UBA7540; family UBA7540; genus Bog-366. The sequence continues at coordinate 10,086 of PMYF01000562.1, forward strand.
GATCTGGGTGATGACCACTAAGCCGGTGGAGTCATTGGGTGTAACGTAGTTCCCGGGATCAACCAAGCGTAGTCCCATCCGGCCGGTAATGGGAGCCACAATATGGCAGTAAACGAGGTCGAGTTTGGCGGCATCAATCTGCGCCTGATCGACTTTCACGGTCCCCTCGAATTGCTTGACCAAAGCGGCCTGGGTGGCAAGTTGCTGTTCGGGCACCGCCTTGAGGGGCACCAGGGTCTTGTAGCGGGCCAAGTCGACGCGTGCATTGTCCAGGTTCGCCTGGTCCCTGGCCAACACGGCTTCCGCCTGTTCCAACATGACCTGGTAGGGACGTGAATCGATTTCCGCCAGTAGGTCACCCTGATGGACGATGTCCCCTTCCTTGTACGCAACCTTCATCAGGTATCCGCTGATTTGGCTCCTTACGGTAACCGTATAGATGGGGGTCACCAAGCCGAGGCCGTTAAGAAAAACACCAATGTCACCTTGGTGCGCTTTTGCGGCGACCACCGGGATGACCATGGGGCTGCGGGCCGCTCCACCGGACGCTCCGGCAACTCCACTGGTGGCCTTGGCACTGTTTGAGTGCGACCAGAAGTAATAGATGCTCACTCCCAAGACCACTACGATTGCCAACAAAATCCACCAGCGCCGCTTGGGCCGCGGAGCCGGGGATCCCTCGGTCAGCAGATGTTTCAGGGGTTCATCTTGCTGTTCAAGCATACCGGTTTTTTCCACATTCATAGTCTATAGGCCTCTGGCAATGCTGAAAAAAAGTAGACAACCTTCCGCCCAAGGTGCGGTTTTCAGCAGAGGGGACTTGCTTTGCGTCGTTGGGGTCTGGCGGTTCTTTAATTTGTAGGCGGCACTCCCGGCGTCAAATCATCCGACCGCTAAGGCTGGCCAAGTTTCAGCATGGGACGGATGGATCCCCGCAGGACATCGCCATCTTCTGAAAACACCTTCAATCTTGCGTCCCCGACGGACCTGGCACCTCTTATTCGACGACGCGCACCTTCAGATGGTTACGGGGCCGGCGTCCGGTCAGTGCGGCCATCCCCTCCAACCTCGTCATGGACTTATTGCGCGCCAGCCACGTTGCTCAACTCGCCGTAATTGCCCTCCGCGCTCCTGGGTCCTGAGCTGGGCGACGGCTCTTACGGTCAGGATGCCACAGGTGGACGGGAAGCCTCTATGCATCCGCGCCTATTTCTTCCCGATGTGGACGACAATGCCTACTGTGTATTCCACATTGTGCGCGATCCCGGCGACCGGGAAAATCGCACTGGAGCTCGCCTGTGCGGGTAGTCCATACGTAGGCGACCCGCAGATATGATCACGGGCGTCCAGGCGAAGCAAAACCCGGGGGCTGATTTTGTGCTCAAGACCCACGCCGGCATTCATGCCCAGTTTATCGGTGTATGTCAAGGTCGCCGCGCTCACGGCGCCAAACCCCTGCGAATTAGCAAACATCTTTGCCGCGAGCGTAGGGGCGAACCGGTTATAATCCCAGCCCGCGGTAACATAGGGTCGGACGCCGAAGAATTTAGCGGGCCCGTGCAAGACAACGTTGACACTGGCCGTGTGATGGTTGACGTCATACACGTGCCCCGCGCGGGGGCTCAGGCTGATGTTGGTCGCCCGCAAGTTGGCCGGACCGGTCGAGTATGCAACCTCTAACCCCAGAAGCTTGGTCAACGGCACTCCGGTTCCGTACACATACCGGGGTTGCACGTCGTAGCTCGATTTGTATTTTTCGTCGGCGGAAATGAAATTCCTCTTATCGTAAAAGGTTGCGCCGCCCACCATTCCAAACAAGGTCATGTCTATGTCCTTGAACGGGTTCATAAATGGGTCTTTGGCCTGGGCAGTATCCGAACTGAGGCACAGAACCGCTGCCACCATCAGATTCCGCACGACTTCCCTCTTCATCATGATCGCATGGACCTCCTGGTCACTGGGAACGCCGCCTTTCACCGCGCGGCCTGAAGTGCATAGTACTTCGATGCCAATGGCCTTCCGGCAGGTTGGTTTCCTTGCCGCCTCGGGCAGAAAAAGCAGAAGGTTATTGTTCTGCCCGCGGGGCGCCTGCTCCGCCATCCTCGCTTCCGTCCAGACACGTCGAAATCAGAACCAGACAGTTTACTACGCCAAGCCGCAAAGGGCCTATGGGGGAAATGCGGCAATCGCCTGGCGCTACCCCATCCCACCTTTTGACGCCGCGCTGCGACCTCGCTATAATCTTCATCAGGGCTCATGTGAGAGGGAGGTGCCTTTGCCGCTTTACGAATACCAGTGCAGAAAGTGTGGACGACGCGTGGAAAGAATCCAGAAATTCTCCGACCCTCCACTCACCACCTGTGAAGAATGTGCCGGGGAACTGGAGCAACTCATCTCCTCACCGGCCATCCAGTTCAAAGGCTCCGGGTGGTATGTCACAGACTACGCGCGGGACTCTTCTCCTGGCGTCAAGAGTCCCTCCAGTGATTCTTCTCAGGGAGCCGACAAGAAAACTCCAGAACCCAGCAAGCCGGCTGAACCCGCCAAGCCCACCCCCAAGAAGGACTGACCCGGGGGTTGCGCCGGCCCCACTCTAGAGATGGAGTGACCTGAGGTACTTTCGAAAGGCCCTGCCCAGGTCCGGCCGCTGGAGCGCTATTTCGACGGTGGCTTGCAGAAAACCAAGCTTGTCACCCGCATCGTACCGTTTGCCCTCGAAGACGTAACCATAAACCCGTTCCTGGGCGAGAAGCCGCCGCAGACCATCGGTGAGTTGAATTTCGCCGCCTGCGCCGGGGGTGGTGGCAGAAAGCGCCTCGAAGATCGTCGGGGTCAGGATGTAGCGCCCGATGACCGCCAAGTTCGAGGGGGCTTCTTGGGGCGAGGGTTTTTCGATCATATCCTCAAGACGGTATAGACGCTTCTCCCAGCCCGGCTCGTCCACTAAATGCCCGCGAATGACCCCATAGCTCGAAACAGTCTGGTGCGGGACCCGCTGAATGGCGATGACGCTGCACTCGTAGCGCTCGAAGACCTTGAGCATTTGCTTGAGGCAGGGAGGCTCATTCACTATGACGTCATCGGACAGCAGCACGGCAAAGGGCTCCTCATCCACCACATCACGCGCTGTTAGAATGGCGTGACCGAGCCCCCGCGGGTTTTGCTGGCGAACGTAGGCGAAGCGCAGCATGCCGGAAATCGAACGCATTTGCCGGCGCAACTCCTCCTTCCCCCGCCCCGCCAACTCCTGCTCGAGCTCGGCCGACACGTCGAAATGGTTCTCGATGGCCTGCTTGCCGCGTCCGGTAACGAACACCACCATCGGGATGCCGGACGAAGCCACTTCCTCCACCGCATACTGTACGAGCGGCTTGTCCACAATCGGCAGCATCTCCTTGGGCTGAGCCTTGGTTGCCGGCAAAAAGCGTGTTCCTAACCCTGCCACTGGCAGTACAGCTTTTCGAATCCGCATGGCACCTCGCGCCACTCCGTTGCAGTCGCGCCGCTATCCTTACTCCCGCCTAGCGCTGGTAATGCCGCCGCGGCGCACGCTACCCCTGGCCGCGCAAATC
>PMYF01000109.1 GCA_003171295.1 Acidobacteriota bacterium
TGGTGAGCGAGGCGGGCCAGGACGAGGAAGAGCGCGAGTTTGGACAAGCGGGACTTGCCGAGAGCGGAGGTGAGGCCGAGGACATCGGCGATTTGTTTGAGGACGAAGAGCAGGCCGAATACGGGGCCGCAGGTGGGGAGCGGGTCGAGGTGGTCGAAGTCGCCGCGGAGGGCGCGCTGGAGGGCGAGAACGCGGGCGGGGTCCCAATGGGAGAGGTTGGCGAGGGTGCGTTTATGAACCTTGCCGTGGAGGCGGAAGGACTCCCTGAGGAGAATGGCGGGAGGGGAGTTACGGTTGGGAACGGAGGCGACATACATGGGCTAATCATATCGCAACTAGTACATAAACACAAAAGCTAAATATATCTTTACATGGTCACACATGAACAGCGGAAGAAACCCCCATCCGAAGCGCAATGAATGAGTTAGGTCAATCCCGGAGCCTTATGCCGGGGGGAAGATCCGTCAGATGAAGACCGTTCGCTGACGTTCGCGGCTCCGATCTGAGCCCGACCGTGAGGGAGGGGTTGCGTAAAGGCACCCAACCACTTGGTCAGGGCACTAGGGAGAAGTCTTGCCGCTGTCTTGAGAAGACCCAGTCGGAAGCGGAGCCGCGCGCGTCAGCAAGCGGCGGCAATAGGCATACTTCGAAGCACAAAAAAAACGGCCCCAGGCGTCACGACTGACGCCTGGACCCTCGTAAAACCAAAAACTCTTGTCGTCAGAACACCAGCTTAACCATCAGTTGGATCTTTCTGGGTTGACTGCCTTCTCCATTAATCTGCCCAAACGTGCTGCTGGTTGGATTCGTGTCGGGGCCGCTCCAGCCGCCGAACCAAACCTGGTTGAAGGCGTTGATCGCCTCGGCGCGGAACTGGAAGTTCATCTTCTCCGTGATCTTCGTGTTCTTGATCGCCGATATGTCCCACTGGTTCAGCCTTGAGGCGCGGAGCCATGAGAAGCGCGAAGACAGGGTCCGATAGTGGTAGGACAGTTGCTTGCTGCCCGCCGTCTCGAAGTTAGCGGTGTTGAACCACATTGACGTATTTCGCACGTCGGGCGCCAGTACAATGTCCCTGAGGTTGGTCCCGTAGTAAATTACGTCGCCGAACCCCAGCATATTGCCGCTCTGAAACGTCCATATGCCCGCAGCCTGCCAGCCGCCAATGATGGATGAACCGACCCGGCCCATGTGGGGCAAAATCGGGCGTCCGCGGCCGAACGGCAGCTCGTAAATGAAGCTCGCCTGCATGTGGTTGGGATAGTCGCTTCCAGAGATGACGTGCTCCGGCTTTAGATCGTCGGGGTTAAGAAAGCCGGTCTCTTCCATCGTCTTGGACCATGTCCAGCTCCATGAAACAGTGAAACCCTGAGCGAATCGCCTCTCCACCCGCGCTGCCATCGCGTTGTACCACACCCCTCCCTCGTTAGTCTGGTTGCCCATCCCGCTGAACTGCGGGTAGTTTCTCACCAGGGAGTCCCGGCTGATCGTGTCGCCGTTCATACCCGTTCCGGGTACCAGGCCTTTGAACGGATTCGGGACGTTCCCGCTCCAATAGTCGATGACAGCCTGATCGCGGGACGGGCTCGTGCTTAAGTACTTGCTCGGAAAAAACCTCGGGTCACGCCCGGTTATATATCCAGTCGTGCCGCTGTAAATGTAACCGACATCGAGAAGCACACGCTTAGGGAGCTCGCGCTGAATACTGAACTGAAACTTCTGGGTGCGGGAAGCCTTTACATTTGGAGTGAAGTAGCTGATGCCCTGGCCCAAATATGTACTCGCTCCCAAGGTGTTCTTGTATGGCTGCAGCAAGCCGTTGGGAAACGGGTTAGCGGTGCTGGCGAGGTAGGTCAGGCCGTTGTTCTGCGTAAGAATAAGATTCGTGTCCTGGTTGTAATTGGTCTGAATGGGGTCCATGAACCTCTGGCCCAGAGAGCTATAGTACATGCCGTAGCCGCCGCGAAGAACCGTCTTACTGGTCAGAGAATAGGCGAAGCCGATGCGCGGCATCAACTTGCGGAAGTCGCGATTCATGAGCTCCCGCGGCGCTCCATTCACTCCGGCATACCGCATTCCACCCAGCGTGGACCAAGTGGAGACCGGCCTCTCAGCGATGGGGTTCAAGGCGTAAGCAGCCGCGGCCAGGGCGTCGAAGTTGCCCGAATGCTTGGCGGTGGGGTCGAAGTCGAGCACGGTCCGGTCGTAGCGTTCCGTGAGAGGCCCCTCGAGCTCGTACCGCAGGGACAGGTTCAAGGTCAGTTTTCGGGTGACCTTCAAGTCGTCCTCAAAGTACCCTGCCCAATAGGTCGACATGTCCGAAAAGCTATCGACGACGCTCCCAATACCGTCGGTGGGCAGGCCGAGAAGGAAGGCCGCCAGCCCCTGGCCCCGTGGTGAGGAGGCGGAATTGTCATAGGGGCCTTTGGTATAAGTGGAACTGTAGTTCAACACACCGCCTTCGGTATTGACGCCATAACTGTAGTTGTTCATGCGGAGTTGCCTGTACTCAAAGCCGAATTTCAACCCGTGCACGCCCCGCATCTTGTCAAAAGCGACAGCCGCCGCGCGCGTCTCCTGCGGTCTCCAGTTCTTGGCTTGATTAGCGCCGCTGAAGCCCGAATAACCTTCGATATTGACATTTGGAGTGCGCCGTTTGCTCGGGTCCCAGAGGTTGTTGAAGAAAGACGAGAAACCGAACTCTTTCGTCAGGTCAACAACGCCAGCCGGATTGCTGTCCGAAGCCCTGATCCAAGCGGCGTCGCTCAGTCTGAGATTCATGACAAAGGTCGGACTAAAAAGGTACACGTCATCCATGGCGAACCCTCGCCCTTTATTCCAAAACCAAGTTGTTGAGTAGATGGAATCGGGGCCAAAGAGCACGGGATCGGCAATCGTCGTCGCCGATTTGTCGGCGCGCATGAAAAACCGGTGCTTGTCGCTGAAGTTGTGGTCGATCCTCCCGATCATGGTCAGGTATTTGACTTGCTGGGTCGCGTCGGGCCGGGGATAGTTGTTAGCCCCGTCGGCACTGTCGCCGGCGGTGGTGGGAAGCGAATAGTTGACCGGGTTCATGAGGGCGGTTGCGATTGGGTCAACTGGCTTGACGGCGGTAATCATGTTGTTGGGGATCGGGTCCTCCTGTAATCTACCTCCGCCAATCGACCTGCGGCTGAATGGATTGTAGATTTGGTATGAGGAGTTGATCGCCAGCAGGTCCGACAAATTGCCCGCACGTTGCGTGGCCGTCGGTACAGTGAGGTTTGAGCTTCGGACACTGGCGAAGCGTTGGCCCTCGTAGGAAAACATGAAGAACGTCTTGTTCTTCCCGTTGTAGAGCTTGCCGAGATAGACCGGGCCAGTGACGACCCCACCCCAGCGCCTCATGTGGGAATCCGGGCGCGGAATGGCGTACTTATTGCTGAACCACAGGTTGGCGGTCAGCGCCGTGGGCGTGAACGAATAGTACGCGGTTCCGTGCAGCGTGTTGGTGCCCGACTTCAGGCTGACGTTGATCAAGCCGCCCTCGGTATTCCCGACACTACCGTCAAAAGTGACGGTCTGGATTTTCATCTCCGCCACCGCATCCGGGGGCGGATTGAAGGCGGCGACATTCTTCGTCGGCCAAGCCGCCCCATCCTGCGCCGAGTTGGCCGCGCCGTCCATGGTGACCTCCGCACTCGCCTGGTTGGAGCCAGCCATGGTATAGCCGGTGCCGGTCCAAGGCTCCCACGGCTGGTCCAGTGCCAAGGTGCCAATCCCGTAATTCACCGCCGACGCCAGACGGACCAGGTCCATCGTGTTGCCCAACGTCAAGGGAAGCTCAGACGCGCGCCTTGCATCCACAACCTGCCCGATGGATGCGTTCGCGGTTTCGAGCAACGGCGACTCCCCCGTAACGGTGACGCTTTCCGTCTGTGCGCCGACCTCCAGGGCGAGGTTGACCTCAAGGTTGTCGCTGATGCGCAGATTGATCCCGCCCCGCACGAAGCGCTTGAAGCCCTGCTTCTCGACTATGATCTCGTAGATGCCCGAAGGTAGGAGCGGGGCGGAATAGTTGCCCTGCTCGTTGGTCTGCGTGTTCCGGACTGTTTTCGTTTCCACGTGGGTGAAGCGCACCGTCGCGCCGGGTACAACCGCACCCGAACTGTCGGTGACGCGGCCCAAAATCGTACCTCTCGTTTCCTGCGACCAAATCGGTTGTACGGTGAGCAGGACCCCGAGCAGAATGACTAATACAATGACGTGCCGCATTAACACAATCCCCCTTTTATGTCTCTGATCGCCGCAGCGTCACGCTGAGGCATCCCTTGATCTGGCTTAGCAATCTATGGCCCCACCCGGGCCACAACCAACCAAGTGCTGCTCCACTCGGCCCTCCCACCAGAACCGGAAGGCACCCGAGCCAATGGCAGAGAACCCTCGCCAAGACACCCCTCTCACACTTAAGCTTGCCTCGGCACAATTGGCTCAGCCACCGTATTACTGATCTGGAACATATCATAGTTCCGAGACCGTGTCAACTGAAATCTGTTCACCTCGCTGGCGCATGATTGAGGCTTTTGCATTGAAGGGGATATACAGGAATCACAAAGCCGCTTTTCGCAGTGCTCCCTGGGGAGAAAGCACTCAGCCAGCCTCGCGGTGGATGAATAGCCCCGTTTTGTGACCTTCTGGCCGCAATAACGTCTGCATCCGACCGCCGGGCCGGCAACTACCAAACCTACAAGCGGCGCCCCTTGGGCCAGCGCATTCGCCTTCCGCTCCACTCCGCCGATCACTACCAGTGCTTCGCCAAAGTCGGCCTGCATGTCGTCCGGTGGATGAGCCAGGGGCACGAAGACCTCCTTGTGCTGCGAACCGGCCCCGGCGGGCGTCCCGCATATGCGATGAAACTGGGTTTCGGGAAGGCTGTAAGCGATGGATTTTGTGGTGGCCAGGGACGGATTCGAACCGCCGACGCCAGCCTTTTCAGGGCCGCCTACCGAGTCGGCTAAGTCCGTATAACCACATGCAGGCAAAGCGTTTGCACTGGTTGCGAATTGGGATGCTGTGCGCCCGGTTCAGGCCGGTTGGGTAGCGGGAACTGTGGGCGGGGTGAAGTCATCTATCCGCTGGATAACGAAACGAAAAGCAAGTCAATCTCTCGGCCGGCTCGACGGTCTGGCTTCCGTT
>PMYF01000574.1 GCA_003171295.1 Acidobacteriota bacterium
CGCCAGGTGCTGGAAGAAGAGGCTATCCGCATCCGCGCAGAACTGCTCGCAGGTCTTGACCGCCTGGCAAATCAACTCCAGGCCGATCCGCGCCAACGGTTGTTTGCTGAGGACACGGCGCGCGGGCTCCGCCTGCTCGAGGTGTTGAGCCAATCCTTTGACGTGGTTGTAATGAATCCGCCATACGGCGCCTTCGTCCCCGAGGTAAAGGAGTTCATCGAAGCAGCCTATCCCCTGACCAAGTCAGATATCTACGCGGCGTTTATTGAGCGGGCGACGCAACTCATCGAGCCGGAGGGTTATGTCGGCGCATTGGTGAGTTCTACATTCAAAACTCACGTCTCGCATACCAAACTCCGGACCGAATTGCTGCTCAAGCGGACGCCGCTTGTCATCATGCTTGATCTCGGCTACGGGATTTTGGACGGAGCCACGGTTGAAGCTGCGGCCATTGTGCTAAGGGGGAACGCGCCATGAGAGCTCAACGCATCATCTGGCGCTGGGCCGAACGCGATTTCGGTTTCCGCTTCCAGCAAGGGACCGGCAAGCGAATGGCGGACTACTACCAGGCTAGTCAGCCAGGTGACTTTTACCATGTGCCGATTAGCCAACGGAAGCTGGACAAGCAGCGCACCGTTGAACTGGCGGCCTTGATGGCTCCGCCCACAGCGCCCAACGTGGTGGCCAATCCCTGGGGTGACTATGGCAACCCCGACTTCCAGCAGATCACAACTCCGGACAACAATACCTGCCTCAACTGGGCCGGCTGCCTCAGCCTGGAGGAAATCAAACTCCGAGAAACCAACGGCGTGAACCGGGCGAAGGCATTCGTAGCCGACCTTGTGCAAAGAGACGAGCCNNAGAGCCGGTCCCGATCACTCTGGATCTCGTCCGGCGGATTCACAAAGAAATGTTTGCGGACATCTATCCGTGGGCTGGCGAATGGCGGACCGTCGCACTGCATAAGGGCGATGGTCCAACCCGCTGGCCCCTGCCGCCATTTGGTATGGAGCCCGTGATGGAGGCGTTCGCGCGTGACGTTTTGAGCAAAACTCCATTCATTTCCGACAGCAATGATGCGATCCTGGCATTCGTGGCGCAGTTGCTCGGAGATTACCTTACACTTCACCCGTTCCGCGAAGGCAACGGACGCAGCGCGTTCATCTTGGCCGAACTCGTCTTGCTCCAGAACGGTCTCGTGCCGCTTGACGATTACAACCGGAAGCGCGATGAACCCCACTATTTCGCCGCATGCGATGCAGCCCGCCTCTGCGACTACGTTCCACTCACTACGGTCGTGACCGAGTGGGAGATACAGCGTCAAGAAGCACTCCAAAAGCGTTTCGAGGGAGGTAGTTAATTATGGCGAAACTGAAGCGCTACGACATCAAGAAGCTTCTGGCGAACCCAGACCTACGACGACACCTCATTGTGGAGAGCACCATAGTGACGCAGGCACGTGAGGGCTTTGATGTCACCCACGAGCAGGCAGAGAACTCTTATTACTTAGTCACTGAGGCTGAGCGAGGGGCATTTTTCGGCTTGGCGAAGTTTCGGACCGAAGCGGGTGACAACGACGGCCGTCATGCCGAGTTCGTCCGTGCGATTACCCAGCCAGATTCGGCAACGCGAGCAGACTTGGCTCACAAAGACTTTCTCAGTATCGAATCCTCCCCCATAGCCTACGACAAGATTCGGTATGTGGCGTGGGTATTTCGAGAGAGCCCGAATTTGCAGGCCATCGCTGATAGTGTTGAGCAGGGCGTTGCGATGATGAACACTGACCGGTATGTCAGATTCTTTTGGGAGATACACAGGGAAGCCATAGCAAGGAGACAAGCCGATCGGAGTGAAAACCGCCCTTGGGTGCGCTTAAGCAAAGGGGGAAGCTTTTCGCGGTTCTACTATGATTTTGACTTGGTAATCTACGCTCAAGCTGATTGGCAGGATATGAAGGAGGAAATCAAAGTTCGCTACCCGTATCTGAAGGGTAACTCCTCGCTCCTGATTCATCCAAAGAACCACTACTTTGAAGCTGGCATCACGTGGCCGCTTCGCACTCAACGCGGATTTAATGCGAGGCTCATGCCCGAGGGGCACATATTCTCGCACAAGGGACCGTGCGTATTCTTCCGCCAAGAATCCGATATTGTTCCTGCCTTAGCGGTCTTGAACTCGAGATTCGCTGAGTTCTTGCTCAAGGCGTTAGTCTCTTTTGGCTCATGGGAGATCACCGGGTTGAGACGTTTGCCCTTTCCATCTCGCTTTTCCCAGGGTGGCAGCGATCTGTCAGATTTAGCTCACAGCATTCATGCAAGCAAGCAGTCCTGGGACGAAGGCAATGAGGTCAGCACTCGCTTTGATCGGCCGTGGGTGCTACAGCGAGCGGTTCGTGAAGGCAAGCCGCTGCTCACAGTAGCTCTCGACATCGTGCTTGCCCGTGAGGCTGAACTCGATGGCGAATTGAGCGCAATTTACGAACGACTCAACGACGCGGTCTACCGGCTCTACGGCGTTAACGACGCACTGCGCGCCAAGCTTGAGTCTGCCATTGGTGAACGTCCTCCCGAAGTGGTCTGGCCACAGATGGAGGGCAAGACCTCCGACCAGAAGCGGATGGAGCATGTGTTCCGACTCCTTTCCTACACCGTGAAATGCGTCATCGAAGAAGATGACGACGGGTTGGTTTCGCTCCAGTCCGTAGCGCAAGAGCATCCGCTATTGGAGCGTGTCCGCGCTAAACTCGCTAGCTTCATCCCGGAGCAAGACCCGCACACACTGGAGATCGACCTGGTCAACGAACTCAAGAAACGGGTGAAGGGTTACGCCCGAGCGGAATCGTTGCAGGAATGGCTGACGGACAGGTTCTTCGACTTCCACTGCGATCTGTATCAGCAGCGCCCGATTCTTTGGAATTTGGCGAGCAGCCAGGATTCCGCCGATCCGGCCTTTTCCGTCATCGTTCATTACCATCGATTCGATCATGACCTGCTAGCGAAGCTGCGTAGCGTGCATGTGCGGGACCGGATGACCACGTTGCGCCGCGAAGCCGCCCAGGCCGGCAAAGACGGTCGCGAGGATGACCGCCTGCAGCTTCTCGCCGCGCTGGAAGAAGTCGAGGCGTTCGACCGCAAGCTGGCCCGGCTACATGAGGGCCACCACGCTGGCGCGGAGGGCGGGGACGATGATTACCGCATCCTCACCCCTTGGAAAAAGCCCGAAGATCGGCCCAACGGCTGGCAGCCAGACATTGACGACGGCGTCAAAGTAAACATCGCCCCCCTGGCCCGCACCGGCCTGCTGCGGATCAAGAACAAGTTTGGACAGAAGGAGGCAGAGGAGTGATTCTTCAGGCACTCATTGCCCAAATCCAGCAGCGTTTCTTCCACGAGAAGCGGGCGAGGGTTTGCCTCTGGTTCGATCCCCAGGGCGAGTTCGCACTGCTACTTCCCGCGCTGGCGAACCACCTGGAGCAGATGAAAACAGCGCCGTTCCGGCTGCTGGCCTATGACCCGAAGCAGAAGCGCGGTCAATTGTGGCTCCGGCGGCAGGTTTGCCTGGCCAGCAAAGCGCTGCCGCCTGAGCTGGCGCACGAAACACGGTTCCTCATCTACCTGCCCCTGGCAGAGGAGCGCCTCGATTTACCCGATGAGGCGGGACGGCACCATCTGGAGCTGCTCACGGAATACAAGATCGCCGGGGTGCGCTGGCTGGTCGGGGGCAAACGGGCGACGCTATTCAACTTCCTCAAAGCCGCGGGCGTCTGCCTGCCGGAGACACCGGGGGACCAGCGGCAACTTGTGGACGGTGGCGCAGAGAGTCTCCTGTCCAAGTATGCAGCTAAGTTCCACGACAAGCTGCCGGTCTTCTGGGAACAGCGCCTCACCCCTGACCTAGTGCAGTCCCGGTTGGTCGGCGACGTGGATCAGACCATCCTGGACCTGGCCGTGCAACCCGAGGTTACCTGGGCTTCGCTGAGCGAACGCGGCGTGCTTGATGAGTTTCTTGCGGCCGTGCGCGCCCGTTTCGACTTCACGACGGAGACGGACAACCCAGTGCTGTGGGTCACCTCGTTTGTGGAGGTGCTGGCGCTCGCGGAGGCGTTCAGCGGCTATCAGGACCCACCCGATTTCCCTTTCTTGAACCGGCTGCCGCCGCCCCGGTTCCGGGACAGCCATGTGCAGTTGCTACGCCGCTGGCTGCGCGACGCCAACAGCCGACCCGCGTGGGACCGTTGGGTGGCCCAGATCGAGCAGCACATCAATCTGACGGATTGGGCCCGCGGGCGGAGCGGGCTGTCCTTTGGGTTCCCT
>PMYF01000957.1 GCA_003171295.1 Acidobacteriota bacterium
GCTCGTGGGCGTGGGCATGCGGCCGATGTACATCGTCGCGGGCGGCGCGGCCGTCTGCGGCGCAGCGGCGTGCCTGGGCATCTATCGCAAGGTGAAGACGCCCGGGCCGCGCCTCGTGTTCAAGCGGAAGTACGGCCTGTACTATCTCCTCTCGTTCCTCGAGGGCTGGCGCAAGCAGATATTCCTCTGCTTCGCCCCGTTCCTCCTGGTCAAGGTGTACGAGACCGACCTGCGGCACATGCTGGTCTTGTGGGGCATCATCCAGGTGATCGGGTACTTCGCGTCGCCGCGCGTGGGTCGGCTCATCGACCGCGTGGGCGAACGCCGGGTCCTGCTGACGTACTACGCCAGCCTGATCGCGGTCTTCATCGGCTACGCGTTCATCCCCAATAAGTACGTGCTATACGGCCTGTTTGTGGCCGACAGCGTGCTCTTCATGGCGGCGATGGCGCTCACGACCTACGTGAACCGCATCGCCCCGAAGACCGAGCACACGCAAACCCTGAGCATGGGCATTGCGATGAACCACGTGGGCGCGGTGTCGATGCCGTTCGTCGGCGGCCTCCTGTGGACGTATTTTGGCCAGCAGTGGACCTTCATGATCGGTGCCCTCGCGGTGATCCTGAGCCTGCTCGTGACCCTCCGCGTTCCCCGCCACACGGCGGGCGCAGTGGTGGTGTAGGCCTTCGGTGGGGGTACTCAATTCCCCTGCGCTTTGCCGGGCCGAAGTCAGCGCCGATCATCAGCGGNNCCTCTGGCGGCGTCCCATCGGGAGGCAGATTCGGGAATCAGCTTGGTGCGTATGAAATCAATTCTTCGGAGGAGGCTTTCAGCATTCTCGGTAATCGCCTCTTCACGCACCGGGAACACATCGTCAAGAGGGGAATGGTCGAGGACGGCTCTTGCCCAATTCTCCATCAGTTCACAATATACCTTGAGGACTTCCGCGGGGGAAGATACGTCGTCAAGAACTAGATAAGCCGAGGGCACGTCCCCCTCAATAACCCACAGCCAGTCGTCTGTCTGGCCAATCTTCTCGCGAAAGTGGAATAGAAACACAGCGATCACACCGCCTACGCCAAATGCCAAGTAAACTTCTTCCACGGGTGGGCACCAGCCGAAGCTCGCCATATAGCTCTGGGCGCTACCTAGCATGGCTTTGAGAAGCGTTGTATCCTCAAGGTCCTCGCCCATGATTGTCTCTGCGCGAATCAACTTCGTTAGATCCAGTGGACAACTCATCTAGGCCTCACCCTAGCCCGCGCTCCCCATCGCGCGAAATCCCCATTCTCCACATGCTTGGTCACATGCTCATTGTGGGGCATGGGCCCGATATTCCTGACTTCATCAGCCCCGCCATCAGCTTTGGCGACATTGTGCGAAACGTCCTGATTGCGCAGGGGGTCATTCGGATCTTTTGGCCAAGGTGTGCCTTCCAGTTTTTCCCATTGGTTTCGCAAACTTCCACTTGTTGTCCCCAAAGCCGTATTGATGTCGGCGCTTTCGGTTTCGCCTCCTGTCGGGAAACTATATGTACTGTCCCAGGCAACCACTTTTGAGATTGTCTCTGCGACCCCGCAAGCAATCGTTGCGGGGGCCCAGACTTGGCGGAGCAAGTCTACCGCTTTTGCAAAGAGAAGTTCCGGACCTTCGGATTTTATCCCTGCCTCTGAATCGAATGGCTCAGCAGTTCTGTATGTCATTGTCTCGCGATCAAAGAACAAGGGCTGCGAGCCGGGGCAATACAAGACGGAGGGGGTTTCCGCGTCTGTCATGAGATTGCCGTTCAAGCTGAGGCTATTTCCCATGTAGACCATACCGCCAGACTCAATGGACAGGGAATACTTCGAGAAGTCACCCGTCGACGGAGCGCCGGCATTCATCCCCAAGCTACGGTCGGATGCGTCAAGGTTGGCATCCTCTCCAAAGTTGTTATATAATTCGTCCCTAATGGCAGAAATGGCACTGTCATCTAACCGCGGCGAGCCACTGCCGCTCGATGGCGAATCACCAGGCTCTCCATCTGGGCACTCTTCTTCGCTCAAGCCCGTCGGGTCCACGCCCTTGGTCGGGTTCGCGCCGACGTACTAATAGAGGTTCATGGTGTCGACGTAGCCCAAGAGGTCTGAGGCCGTGCCCTGGCGCGGCCGGAGACTCTGCCTGGTATGCCACACATACGCGCGGCCGGCAGTAGCGGTTTTCATAATTCGGGTCCTCCCTGCTTCAGGCTTTGCCTGATACCCTGGGTAATCGGGGTGCCGAACATCTTTGACACCACATCGGCGACTGAACCAACCACCACAGCTTGCGGCGGCGCGAGCGGGTGCGACATGCCCATGAACGGCGAATGCGGCGGATGGCCGGGGACGGGTGAAAGGNNCTGAAAAAGGGAGTCGGGGTGCCCGACCTCGCCCCGGTTGAACAGCGTCGCCCCCCGCGCCAGCATCGGCGCCATGGCGCCGATATAGGCTTGCCTGTGAAAGGGGAAGAGGATCCGGGCGAGGGCGAAGCTGGAGTCCGCCTCGGGCGGTAGACCGATGTCCGTAAAGTGCCTCCCCCGAAGGCTCAGGAAGACGCCGATCATCTCGCGGGCCGTGAGTTTGCGCAGATCAGATCCGCATTCAATCGCCTTTCGGGGCAGGCCAAACTGCTCGATGTAGTCTTCATCCGAACCCGACGCAAAACTTCCCGGATGGTTGCTTGTGGCCTCGATGTTGTGAACGACCGCACCGTCGTCGAACCTGCTGATGAAGTGGGATTTGACGCAGGCCAGCGAAACCGGCCATCCCATCCGCCGCGCCAT
>PMYF01000591.1 GCA_003171295.1 Acidobacteriota bacterium
GCTGTCATTCTGAGCGAGTCGCCGTGGCGACGAGTCGAAGAATCTGCGGTTGCTTTTTTAAGACCCCGACCCACCCATTGGAACGGGTGCCCCATCCTTCACTTTTTTCTGGCGAAGGGTGGGATAGCACGACCATCAACTCACCGCTGTCATTCTGAGCGAGTCGCTGCGGCGACGAGTCGAAGAATCTGCGGTTGCTTTTTCCGCACTTCGGACGAGAAACGACGGAGGGAGACCGGGGTCCCCACAGACAGGTCTACGTCTGTGGGGTGGAAGAAGCGGGTTTCAACCCGCGCATAACCCATTCACCCATTGTTGAAAAAGAAAAGTACGCGGCGAAGCCACGCTCAAACCTCACCCGCTGTCATCCCGAGCACAGTTCGGGGCGCAATCGCCATCGATTGCGCCCCGAATGGAGTCGAGGGATCTGCGGTTGCTTTTTCCGCACTTCGGACGAGAAACGACGGAGGGAGACCGGGGTCCCCACAGACAGGTCTCCGTCTGTGGGGTGGAAGAAGCGGGTTTCAACCCCGCAAAATCCATCCGCCCATCTTCGAAAAAGAAAAGTACGCGGCGAAGCCGCGATTAAATCCACGCCCCAGCCCGCTCACTAGATCGCAGAACCCTCGCCGACTTCAGGGGACTATCCGAGGAGCAGCGTGGAATCGGGGGCACTTCCGGATTGTCGACGATCCAACAGCTATCGCGCAAATCGGGATTACTGGTGATATTCACACCAATTAGTGAACTGCGCGACTTCATCGTTCGGCGTTTGCCCAAACAGAACAGACAAATTGAAGAGGGGCCCCGGCAGCTTCCGATTCGCAGTAGCGGCAAACGCGCTTGCGGGGCATCCCCGTGTTGCGCGGAATTTTCCGGGCGCACGACCTGCTAGTTTTCAGGGCAACCGGTCGTACATTCCCTTGGCATACGATGACACGTTTCCAGGGCGGTGAGCGCGGATGCGCCGGCCGACAGTTCGAGAAAACGACGCCTGGAAATTGTTATCACTTGCCTACCGGGGCCACCTTCTGGTGCGCCATGAAGGTGTGCGGCGAATGACAGGTCACACACGTCTTGCCTTTCATGAATGGATCAGACTTCAGTTGTGCCACCTGCTCGGNNCGCTTAACGCCGGCGTGGCCGCGACGCTCTGTGCTGTGATCTCGCCATGGCACACGGTGCATTGGACATCGTTAGCGCCATGCGGGCTGCCTTTCCATTGGGCATACGTCATCCCGTGGCAGCTAGAACAGGTTTTCCCGGCTGGAATCGTCTGATGGTGCTCCTGCCTGGCATGAGCCTTCTGAGCAATGGCAGGTTGGACGGCAGCAGCCAAAACGAGAAAAACGAGCAGGGCAGAACTGAACAAACGCGCGCGGAAACTATTCATGGGCAGATCTCCTGAGTAGGATGTCGCAGTATGGGGGACCGGCGATGGCCGCCTCAGTGATGCCGATCACATCTCACCGTAATGCGATCTGCGCACTGGCCGCGAGGTCTGTTGCCAAAGGAATGGTCACAAACCTCGCTTTATACCGCTGTCTGCCGCTACGGTCGTGCAGATTCACGCGCTATGATGCGCCTTTTCGCTACCACCTCGGCNNGGTGCGGCTCTTGGCGAGTCACGGGCAAGCCGGAACTTATCCGTCCATTCGTCAGATCAGTACCCACAAACGCCCATCTCGCCAGAAAGACCCGTGCCGACTTCAACTCCGCCGGCCCCAAGCCCGAGAGGAGCTCCCCCAGCCCATCACGCAGAACCGTTCACTCTTAATCACCGCTCATACACTTCACGCCGGTGCCCGATGCGCAACACGAGAATGAGCACCAGCTTGTCCTCGATGGAAAATGGGAGTCAAGCCATAAAATCTCTAAGTCGTTCATCCTACTCATCTTCCATTTGCGGGTAATTCTGCTCATCCGGCGCATACTCATTCCATAAGCGTTCAACCAGGCTTTCTTTGCGGCGGAAAATCTCCGCCGCTCGTGCCTTTGCGCCCGCTCCCTTCGGAGAAGGGACGCAATCCGCGACGGGAAGCCTCCAAAACGCCCTAACTCTCATGAATTGGCGTATTTGCGAGATGCGGCCCTTTGCAATCAGGAATTTACGGCAAGGGCCCACCCGTAAGTCCTTTGTAATCAAATATGGAGGTATGGCATACGGGGGAGGGGGCTGCGCAGCACAAAGGGAAAAGTTGGGCGAGCACAAAGGAGAAAGTTATGGCTTCGGATTGCCGGCACATCATGCCCAGCGGGAAGCAATGCCACGGTTATGCCCTCCGGGGCGGGAACTTTTGTTATTTCCATAGCCGGCTGCACGTCGCGGCCCTCAAACCGACGGACTCGATCGAGATCCCCGTCCTCGAAGACCGCTGCGCCATCCAGGTCACCATCACCCGGATCCTCCGCGCCATCGTCAACAACACTATCGACCGCCCCCGCGCATCGCTCCTCCTCTACGGCCTTCAGTTGGCTTTGCAAAGTGTCGATCGCAACAGCTGGGCCATTCCTGTCGGAACCGTCGAGGCTCTCTCCCACACAAGCGACGGCGACGAACTCGCCGCCGATCCCGACGACGACGATGAGGAGGAGGAAGACTCAGACCCAGATGAATCCGACGCCGAATTCGGCGACGATTCCGGCGGTGAGGACGACGAAAACTCCGACGACGGCTCTGAGGAGGAGAATGCCGTCGATGAGGAAGACGACGGCGACGATGCCCTCGATAACCAAGCTACCGGCGAATTGATCGCCGACCTCAAATACCTCGACTCCATCAAGCGGCAAGCGGGCCTTGACCCATGATCCCACCGGCCACGGTCCACGATTCACGGTTCACGGCCCTCACGCCACCGTCGGCCTTAACTCCACCTGCCTGGTCGTGATTTCGATTTTTGCCGGAGCAACCGTGCTGCCGCGCGCGATGGCGTCGGCTTCAATGGCGATGGCGCCCGCCGTTTTGGTGGATTGCACGATGACCTGCGCGAGGCCGTTGAAGAGCGAGCGGCGCGGCTCCTTGTCGCTCTCCTGGCAGTTGGGATCGCCGTTGCCCACTCCAATGAGCGCGCCCTCGCCGGCGATCTTGAAGTGAATCCTGTTCGAGGCCGTGGGAATGGCGCGGCCCGCGCTGTCGAGCGCCTCGACGGTGAGAACGGCGACATCTTCGCCGTCGGCGTCGATGGCCGTGCGATCGGCGGTGAGCCGCAGCGCGGTCATCGGTCCCGTAGTCTCGCGCTTCTCCGTGAGCAGGAGCCAGCCGTTCTTCCATCCGCGCGCCTCGATGACGCCCGGCTCGTAGCGCACCTTCCACTCCACATGCCCGAAGCGCGGAACCTTTTGCCGGCCCGCGCTCTTGCCGTTGACGATCAGCTCCACTTCGTCGAGGTTGGAGTGCACCCACACGGGAATCTCGTCGCCTTCCCTTCCTTCCCACGACCAGTGCGGGAAGAGATGCAGCACGGGCTCCTTGGTCCACCACGCCTTGTAGTAGAAGAAGCTGTCCTTGGGAAATCCGCAGGTGTCCACGATGCCGAACTGGGAGTTGATCGAGGGCCAGCCGTAGGGCGTGGGCTCGCCGCGATAGTCGAAGCCGGTCCAGGCAAAGCCACCCGCCTCCCACTGGCGCGTGGCGTAGAAGGTCCACCACTCCTCGGCGAGCTCGCCCCAGCCCGGCTGATTCACGTCGTATGCGCTCAGCGTGTTGCGCAGCGGATCGGTTTGATAGCAGCCGCGCGTGGAAATCGCGCTGGCGGTCTCGGAACCGTAGATGGGCTTGCCGGGATGTTTCAGGTGGAAGCCGTCAGGAAATTGCAGGTGGTAGTTGAAGCCGACGATGTCGAGCGCGGTGGAGTCGCCGGTTTCGTTGTCGCCGTCGACGGCCGCGGAGACGACGCGCGTGGGGTCGAGCTCGTGGCATCGCCGCACCATGGTGGCGGCGATCTTCGCGCCCTCTTCGGCCATCGGGCCTTGCAGCCGATCCTCCTCGTTGCCGATGGACCAGATGACGATGGACGGCGAGTTGCGGTAGCGCTTGACCATGACTTCAAGCTGCGCCAGGCCCTCGGGGCTGGAGCTCATCTGCCGCGTTTCGCACATCATCATCATGCCCATGCGGTCGCAGGCTTCCACGAGCTCCGGCGTGGGCATGTTGTGCGAGGTGCGAATGGCGTTGCAGCCCATCTGCTGGAGCACGGCGACGCGGAAGGCCTGCAGGCGGTCGGGCAGCGCCACGCCGACTCCGGCGTGGTCCTGGTGGTTGCAGGTGCCCTGGATCTTGAGCGGATGTCCGTTGAGGAAGAAGCCGCGGTCGGCGTCGAAGCGGGCCGTGCGCACGCCGAAGGTGACGCGCTCGGCATCGCGGACCTTGTCGCCCGATTTGACGGTGACGATGGCGGTGTAGAGGTTGGGAGTGTCGACGGACCAGAGGGCCGGCTGGCCGATGCTAGCGGTTGCCTGGAAGGTTGCAGCCCCGTCCACGGCGATCTGCTGCGCAGGCGCTTCTGCCGTTGCCACGGTATTTCCGGCGGCATCCAGAATCTGCCAGCTCACTGCGGCTGCTTCGGCGGACTTGCCTTCATTGACGACGCCGGCGCCGAGCGAAAGAGCCGCGGCACTGCCGTTGACCTCGGCGCGGACGGTGCTCTCCCACTTGCCAAGATGCAGCGGATCGGACTTGGTAAGCCACACGTGGCGGTAGATCCCGGCGCCCTCGTAGAACCAGCCGGCGCCATAGCTCGCGTCGGCGCGGACCACGATGCAGTTCCTGCCGCCGATCGCCACAAAGTCGGTGATGTCGAAGCGGAAGGGGGCGTAGGCGTTGTCGTTGCGCCCGATGAAGCAGCCGTTGACAAAGAGGAGGATGTCGCGAAAGGCGCCGTCGAACTCGACGGCGATGCGGCGGCCCGCGTCGCTGGCTGGAATGTCGAACTCGCGCCGGTACCAGCCGATGCTGGTCTCCGGATAGCGCCGGCCCAGCGGCTTGTACCCATGCGATTGCAGCTCGTCGTCGCGAACGAAGGGCAGCTCCACGGCCCAGTCGTGGGGCAGGTTCAGCGAGCGCCATTTCGAGTCGTCGTAGCCGACGCGCGCGAACTTGAAGTCGCCCGTCTTGGCGAAGGCATCCTGGTTGATGGCGAAATCCAGATCCTTGGACGGGTCGCATCCGTTGCCGAATTGGAACTTCCAGCCAAAGTCGAAAAGGAGTTGCTCGCGCGGGGCCACGGCTGCCAATGCACCAGCGCTTGCAGCCCGAGGAGAGGCGGCGAGCAGAGCGGCGGTGCGCGCCCATGCCGACTGAGCGATGAATGAGGATGCGGAAAGCGCCACACCGGAACAAAGCAGATCGCGGCGGGTGAATGGAGACATCGAAGACCTCTTTCACATGGAAGATTCGCCCTGGATCAAAGCCAATCGTAAAGCAGCAACAAGGCACTATAAATCAGCCCGCGCCTCGCTGTATACGCTTTCATGCCCTTCCCGGCATTGTTCTTCGGCCCAGGTTCCGGTCACAGCGCCGCAGGATTTGACGAGGCGCAAGTGTGCTACATTCAAACTGTCACGCCGCTCTGCGGAGAGATGGCCGAGCGGTTTAAGGCGCACGCTTGGAAAGCGTGTGTACTTTAACGAGTACCGTGGGTTCGAATCCCACTCTCTCCGCCATGTCTCTCCATAATCCCATTCATTCCATTAGCAAGTCATAGAAAATAGACGGCTTTTGCGATTTCCGCCTGGCCGCATTGGCGGTTGCCTGCCACGTCCACCACGAATCGGTTGACTCTCCGATCTTGGTTTCTTTGCCAGAAGATGTGAGCGTGACTGCGAATTGACGAGTTTCACGATGCGATGGAGGGCCTTCTCGGCGGAGTTTGCGCGGATCGTTGCCAGGGATTCCCGGTGGAAACATTCAGGGATCGAGCAACGCTTGCGCGTTAGCAGGTCATCTACTTCAAGCTGAAAACGACGTTGATCGTTGTTTCAACTTCTAATGGCTCGTTGCTGAGGCTGTACGGCTTGTAGCGCCAGCTCCGCACGGCATCGATGGCGGCCTGCTGCAACATGGCCGGTCCGTCCACAACGTGCAAATCCTTAATCGTTCCGTCCTTTGAAATCGTAGCGTGCAGCACCACAGTGCCTGACACCTGGGCTGCCTTAGCGATGGGCGGATAAACGGGCTGCGTCTCGTGAATCAGCATTCCGGCCGCGACGCCAGATGAAATGGAAAGCGGTTTGGAAGGTACAACTTTAACGGCGGGCTGTGCGTGCCCACTGAAGGCGCTGACATTCGCGCTGCTACCGCCCAGACCATCCGCACCGTTCGTGCCAAAGCTCACGGGGGGAGGCGCATTTTCCGCGACTTGCTTCTCAATGCCTTGCGGAATCTGCGTTGGCGCAGTGAGTTGATCGTCCATCATTTTCGTCTGCATTTTCGTCGGCGCCTGTGGCGACTTCACTCTGTCCTCTGCATTGGCCGGCTGGTTATCCGTTGCCTGTTGCTTTTCGGTCGTTGCCGACGGCTTTTCCTGAGTTAGCGGTTTACTAGCCGGCGGATTCGGAGCGTGCGTCTCCAGCTGAGTAGCGGTTGCTTCTGAAAGTGGCTGAACAGACTGTTTCGCCACGGACTTTGTTCCATGATGGAACAGCGGAGCCGCGAAGACGAGCAGAAGCAGAATCGAACAGGCGCTGACAGGCGCAACGATTATCCACTTCTTCCTCGCTGTCATCCGCCCTTCCTCAGCTCCGGAATTCGATTGAAACGATTGGAAGAGGTCCTCGTCAGCTTTGATTCTCAATGGGGCCGTGGGTTCGGGTGAGTTACTCATTCCATCCACCATAGCGACGTTTGGCAAACCGGGCGCCACGGGAACCTCATCGGTGGTATAGCTAGCCTCCAGCCCTTGCGAAGCGCGGCTGGACGATCCATCCGCCGGCTCGCTGGTCAACTCTTGCTGCTTAACAAGGGCTGGCGCGGACGAAGCTGAACCCGAAATACGCGGTTTGTCCACCGCAGGCAGCAAGGTTGCTTTGCGTTCAGCGGGTTGCCCAAGCGGCTTTGGAGTCTTGCCGAGGGAATGAGCGGCTATCCACGCTCCCCATTCGTCACCAGAGTTGACAGGCTTAGCCGTAGGAGATGCTCCGCTATCCCCATCGCTGAAATCTTGTCGCTGCTTAACAAAGACTGGCGCAGACGAAGTTGAACCTGAAACACGCGGCCTGTCCGCCAAAGATGCCACGGTTGCATCGCGGTCAATGGATTGCCCAAGCCCTTTTGGAGTCTCGGTGAAGGAATGAGAGTCCAGCCATGCTTCCCATTCTTCACGAGGGTTGACAGGCTTAGCCGTAGAAGAACCTTCGCTATCCCATTCGCTGAAATCCGCGGGAAGCGTTTCAGGCAGCCACGGAGCTATTTTTTCTGGAGATGCCATTGACCGTCCTCACCTTTCTGATAGACAGCACCTTTGTACGTGCGCGTTTCGCGCGAGTTTGTCTTGGCGGCAGTGCGCTCGCCTGTTACTTCCGCCGGCGCCGAATCTGCAGGCGCAGCGTCGGTTGCTGTGAAAGTCCGCGTGAACGGCGTATCAGTGGCTGCGGTTGGTTGCGAAGCAATGTCAGGCGATCCTTTCACCTCAAGCACGACCGCGGCTTGCGCCGTCGCGTGTTTTTCAGTGTCCGATGGAGTGAACGATACGGAGAGGTTATATGTCCCCGGCGCGAGTACGTGGCCCGCGGAAGGAGTGTAGACAAATGTTCCCGGAACCGATGCCGTAGCGTTCAGCTGGGTGGCGCTCAACGCGGCGCCGTAGGAAATAGCAGAGGGGGCCAGCCAGATGATTTGGGTGGGTAACTTCTCGGTAATCGTGAGCGGCACGGCGGCAGACGCCGTTGTGTAATTCAGTGTGTCGGTCGGAGTGAAGGTTACTGAGAGCTCATGCACTCCCGGCGCAAGTATCTCGCCCGCGGCAGGCGTATAGGCAAAAGATCCCGGCACCGTTGCTGTGGCGTTGAGCTGAGTAGCGCCGATGGCCGCGCCGTAGGCAATCGGATCCGGCGCCGGCCAAGTGATGGCAGGAGCTGCCTTGGCCACACTCAGCGTCGTGGCAGTTTGCGAAGTTGTGTAGCCCACAGTATCTGCAGGAGTGAAAGCGGCCGAGAGTTTGTGCTCCCCAGCCGCAAGCACAGCCCCTAACCCAGGGTTGTATTTGAATGTTCCCGGAACCGACGCCGCGGCACACAGTTGCTTGGCGCTCAGCTGTGTGCCGTATGTGATTGGATCCGGTTTCGGCCACTGGATGGCAGACGTTGCTTTGGCCACAGTGAGCGACACGGTGGCCGTTGCTGTGGCGTAGTTGGCAGTGTCCTTAGGGGTGAAGGTTACCGAGAGCTTGTGCACTCCCGGGGGGAGAACCTCGCCCGGCGCGGGAGAGTAATCGAGTCTTCCCGGTACCGGCGTCGAGGCATTGAGCTGAGCATTGTCCAATGCGGCGCCGTAGATGATCCCGGCAGGTGTTGGCCAAGAGAGGGCCGGCGTTGCCTTGGCCACAATAATTGAAATTGCGGCTTGCAGCGGAGCGTAGGTGCCGGAGTCCGACGGGGTGAATGTGACCCACAGTGTGTGCATTCCCGCCGGAAGCACGTAGCCTGGGCCGGGCGTGTAGACAAGGGTTCCTTCTACAGATGCTGCGGCATTGAGCTGGGCGAAGGTGAGCTTGTCCCCGTAAGTAATCAGGTCGGGTGTCGGCCATGTGATGATCGCAGTCTCGCGCGCATCGGCCGGAGACAAAACCGGGGCGCTCGGCGGTTCAAGACCGCTGGAATCCGCTTGCGCAATGCTTCTTTCGACATTTCGAAAGCCAGAATCCAGATTCCTTCCTCGTGGAATAGGGCGTCCGGTAATCGAGCTGGCCATCTCCTTGCTGATCCGCGAAATACGTGTTTCGGCGTGCCCGGTGTCGCCGGACTGCAATGCGCGCGCCGCGTCCTGATCATTGGGAATCTTCCATCGCACCGGCCTGCAAAGCGCCTTGGTGACGACGTCTTCATTCACCGTTTCGTGAAAACGGGAGTCAAACCGGTTGATCACGATTTCCAGGTTTGGACTTCCTTCGGTGAAGAACTGTGAGATAAGGCGATTTGAATTGCGCAGCTCGGAGATGCCGGTCTGGCTGACCAGGTAAATGGTAGAGGCATCTTCGAAGAGAACCTTAGCCGCCACATCGATCCTCGATCCCACATCTACGATCACATGATCGAATTCGCGCCGCGCGATTGCGATCAGTTTTTCGATGGCGCCTTTGGAAACCTCACCCTCGGGGACTTTGGTGGGAGCCGCCAGCACGAATACTCCTGACCGATGCTTGACCAGGAGATTTTGAAGAAGACTCGCATCCAGCCGATCGATATTCCGGAGGGCGTCCACCGTCGAGTAACCCGCAGAAATCCCCAGGCACAGTGCCGCGTCTCCAATGGGAAGAGCGAGGTCGATCAGCAGGATCCTTTGGTCGGATTCCTGGGCCAGGGCGATGGCAACATTGCAGGCGACCGTCGTAACGCCGGATCCTCCTTTGGAGCCGGCAAAGACGAGCAACTTTCCCACAGCCTTCTCTGCTGGGAGAACTTTCTCACGAAGGGTGGTATTGGTCCGAACAAGAGCCTCGTCCATAACGCCTTGCTCGAGGGGTAAAAGGAGGTACTCACGAGCGCCTGCATGCATGAAGCGGACCGCAAATTTCGGGTCGGTATTCTCCGAATAGACCATGATCGTCCCCGCGTTGGTGGCACTCGCTCTTTCCACTAGTTCCAGAGCGACATCTGGGTCGCTATCCAAGTCGAGGATGACAACGTCGAACGAAGCCAGCAATCTTTGCAAGTGACCAAGTTCCGGAGGGTAGGAATCGAGCTCGCGGACATTGACCCGCCGAGTTTCATCAAGAGCCTTGGCCACGGCCGAGCGTCTCTCCTCGTCTGGGCCGATCACGGCAACCGACAAGAACTCGGCCGCAACGATGCCAGCATGTTTGGCGCCAAAATTTGGTGACACGTCTGCTGAATTCACGGTATGAAGTGCTCCTTGAGGTACCAGCTCCTTTTCCGCTCAAATCTCAAATCGACATGCTGTCGGGGAGCCGAACTCACGGGCTTCTTCTGCCCATCACGAACAGAGGTGGTGCAATTCCGGGGAGAACCTCCAATGCAAGCGTCAATTTATGACAGCCTGCCATACAGGTGACCGTGGGACGATGGTAACTATTTTTAGTCTGATACGGAACTTAGATAACCATAATTATGCGTTACTAAAGTGTTATCAGTATTCCGGGCGCGCCGTTTCTCCAGCCAAGCGGTTATAGTTCTCTCGCGATCAGCAAGATAAACTAGCTATGGCGACCACGAATCGGTAGGCCAGGTGTTCAAGTCACTTCCGGTCTAACCACGCAAGTAGTGTAAAATCAACTCATTACGCCGATAGCTTTGCTTGGCGCTCTTTTTTGCCTAGCTATCAGCACTCTGTCAGCACATTTGTGTGCAGCGGCTCCAGATTGCCAGGGCCAGCGATATACACGATCCGGTGAGAGGGACGACAGCTCTCCACTTCCCGAGGTTCATATTCTGGCTGGGGTATATAAATGCCGCCTTTTCCGGGCCTTGCCAACAGGTGGGCTCTGGACCATCGAGTCCGCCCTCACCGGGACTGCATAGGGAGCAATACCCCCTAAGTTTCTATGGGTGCATGCGATTTCGGCACATAAGGCGTCCACCCTGGACACTTTCTCGGCAAACTGGTTCAGACTCTGAGTGCTCAGGGACTCCCAGATGACCGTGCCAGGCTGTGGGCTCTCACCGAGTCGCGCCGACCTGTCGAGTTTGACCTTGGGCTTGTCGGTGCAGGCAGCTTTGGAAGCAGCTCGCAGAGAAGCGGAATCAGCGCAGCCAGTCTGTCCCTTTTCTGTCGCCTGGCCGTTGCGCCGCGCATTGTTTCCCGTGGCGGCTGCGCCTGCGAATCCGCCGATTTCCATCTTGCACCTTGCTATTCAAGACTCCCCGAACCTGTGGCACCAGCCGCGCCGATCGAGAACTTCGTTCAGAGGCGACATACAAGCACCTTCAGGAACAGAGCTAAAAAAAGCTACCAAAATGACCTCTTTTACGCTAACGCGTATCCCGAGTGGGCGACTGTTGAGAGACGGTGTGGCGTTAGGATAAGGAACGGGGAGTAGGTCCGATGCTTGTCGTTCACGTGCATGTGCGGGTCAAACCCGAGTCGGTTGCCGGCTTCAGGCAGGCTACCATCGAAAACGCCCGCTGCAGCGTTCAGGAACCCGGTATTACGCGCTTCGACGTGATCGAGCAGCAGGACGATGCGACGCGGTTCGTGCTGATCGAGGTCTACCGCACGCTGGAAGCAGTAGCTGCGCATAAAGAGACCGCTCACTACGCGAAGTGGCGCGATGCGGTCGCGCCTATGATGGCAGAGCCGCGTCATAGCGTGAAATACAACGCCGCCTTCCCCGATCCAGAAGGCTGGTAAGGCCATGCGCTTCGAGTTTGCGGCCGCGACGCGCGTGATCTTCGGCGAGGGCGCGGCTGCGACCCTTCCCGAACTGACTCGCAGGTTTGGCACCCGCCCGCTGGTGGTGACCGGCGCATCGCCAGATCGTTCGGCGTCGCTGGTTTCGGCGCTCTCGGCGGAGACCTTCGCTGTGCCGGGCGAGCCGACGGTCGACCTGGTTCGAGAGGGCGCACGGCGCGTGCAGAATGCCGCCTGCGATGTCGTCATCTCGATTGGCGGGGGCAGCGTAATTGACGCCGGCAAAGCGATTGCCGCCGTTGCCACCAACGGCGGTGAGCCGCTGGATTTTCTCGAAGTGGTGGGAAAGGGCCGCGCCATTGAAGCCCCGCCGTTGCCGTTTCTTGCGGCGCCAACCACGGCCGGAACCGGCAGCGAAGTCACGCGCAACGCAGTGCTCGGATCGACGGAGCACGGCGTCAAAGCGAGCTTGCGAAGTCCAATGATGGCGCCTCGGGTGGCGCTGGTCGATCCCGAGCTGACGTACGGGCTGCCGCCTGCGGTCACTGCATACACTGGCCTCGATGCCCTGACGCAACTCATCGAGCCCTATGTGAGCGTGCGCGCCAATCCACTGGTGGATGCTATTTGCGTGGATGGAATCAGGCACGTTGCCGGTGCGCTGCGCCGTGCCTACCATAACGGCACGGATCAGGATGCGCGATGCGACATGGCGCTGGCAAGCCTGTTCGGCGGCTTGGCGCTAGCGAATGCCGGGCTGGGCGTTGTGCATGGCTTTGCGGCGCCGCTCGGAGGCTCGTGGAAGGCGCCGCATGGCGCGCTCTGCGCGGCGCTATTGCCGCACGGCATGGCGGCCAATGTAGCCGCGTTGCGGGCGCGCGCGCCGCAGCATCCCGCCCTGGAACGATACACCGCCATCGCGCGCCTGCTTACCGGTCTGAATGAAGCAAGCGCGGAGGATGGCATCGACTGGGTACGCGCGCTTTGTGTCGAGCTCAACGTCCCGCCACTGCGCGCCTGGGGAATCACCGAAGCTGATTTACCCGGAGTAGTCGAGAAAGCAGCGCGCGCCAGTAGCATGCAGGCCAATCCGCTTCAGCTCACGGGCGAGGAATTGCTTCTGATGGCAACGGCGGCACGGTAAGGGACTGACTCCGAGGACGGCGGTGAGAACCTGGTGAAGATGCAGGCTAAGGCCCTCAGCGCGAGTGCCCTGGCGCATTACGGGCAATACAGAGATCGGTCTTGCTCAGTCTGCGTCAGGAGCGTTTGGTCCAGGCCCACTTGCCACTCTGCGGCCTCTGGCTCGCATTTCCGTTTGGCAGTTTAGAACCGGAAGGCCTATGAGGAGCAGTGAAGGAAAAAAGCCGCAATCGCTCCTGGTGTTCAGTACACGTTTCGAGAGAAACGCACCCCCGGTGCCCCGCACCAACGCATCCGAGTACTGGAACACATCCGTCACAACAAGTGGAAAACCGCGTGGATCAATCCAAACCGGCGCCCACTGCGGCCGCATGTGCAACGGGGAGGGCTGCGGCCGCGCGCATGGATGGGCCTCCAATCCGGCCGAAGTTGCTGCCGGCGAGCAAGACCCACTTTGAGCCCATCGGCTGGGACCGGTCGTAAACCCGCCCGGAAAATGGTCGAATCCTCGCCGCGGATCGTGGGTTTGAATAGAAGGGTTCACCGAAATGATTGTTGGAATACTACTGCTGGTGCGCTCAAAACCGCTGAATTCACCACCGGGATCGGCAAACCAAAGGATCCCGGCAATGAATTTTGACCGGCCGCGGTGCGATCCGTATTCTTTCAACAAAAAGCCGCACCGATCTTCACAGACCGGTTGTAGCCGGCCTGAATACAATTTTGGCAGGTTAACCAACGCAAGTGGCAACTGCGGTCGGAGTTGCAGATGGAGGAAACATGAGACTTCGGGACAAAGTTGCAGTTGTAACGGGTTCTGCCAAAGGACTTGGGCGGGCTGTCGCACTAAGATATGCCCGGGAAGGCGCGGCCGTTGTCGCGGCGGATATCGACGAGCGGGAAGGCGCTGCCGTTGTTCAGAGCTTGAAGCAGGAGGGGTTGGAGGCTTGCTTCGTTGCGACGGACATATCCGATGAGAATTCGGTCAAAGGGCTGATGCGCACGGCCACTGAGAAATACGGGCACATCAACATTCTCTATAACAATGCCGCCGTGCTCAGTTACGAGCGAGAAGGGCTTGTGCACGAGTTGAGCGCGGAGACCTGGAATTATGTGCTGGGAATCAATCTTTCCGGACCGTTCTACTGCTCAAAGCACGCCATCCCTTCCATGCTGAAGATTGGCGGTGGTTCGATCATTCACACTGGGTCGCCGACCGGGCTCACGGGATGTGCTCCAAAACTCACAGCCTATAGTGTCAGCAAGGGCGGAATCGCCGCACTGACTCTGGTGATGGCTGCGGCCTATGGGCCCCATAACATTCGTGTGAATTCCATTGTTCCAGGCACGATGGATACGCCCATGAACCGGTACGTTCTGGACAACGCTCAAACGCGGGAAGAGTACAGGAAGGCTGTACCCTTGCGCAGGCTTGGAAAACCGGAGGATATCGAAGGAATCGCGGTGTTTCTTGCATCGGACGAATCGGCCTATTGCACCGGCAGCACCTACAT
Organism: Acidobacteriota bacterium; assembly: GCA_003171295.1. Lineage (GTDB taxonomy): Bacteria > Acidobacteriota > Terriglobia > UBA7540 > UBA7540 > Bog-366. Next base: position 14,179 of record PMYF01000591.1, read on the forward strand.
GTGCGACGGCGGCTTGACGAATATCTGAGCAAGAACTGGCTTCGTCTTCGGTGTCTCGCGCAGGGTCGATCTCGCCGTTTTTCTGGCCTCGGGAGAAGCGGCGTATTGCACCGGCAGCGTCTTCAGGTACGACGGAGGCGCTTCCGCGGTTTGATCGCAATCCCGTATTGCAGTGGTGGCGCCGGAGACCGGCAGCCGCGATGCAATTGACAATCCAAACCCGTGTGCGCTCCGCCACCACAGCATGGCGACTCTTCAGATCGATCCGATACATCCGTGCTCCTCAATTCGCCGAACAGGGCATCGGCGCTTAGGCGCCTTGAGCTTCGCAGGGTAAGCCCGTCCGTTGAACCTAAGGAGGAATGCAATAGACTTTTATCATTCTCTTATAGGCAGCGTTCGCGCTTTGCACGACTATGAGACGACACTGAGCCTGGCGCCGGCAGGATGCCCGTCTGATCGAATGTCACGACCGTATCGCCAATTCACTGTAAGGAACGGTTCTTCCCCCTATGAGCGAAGCAGCGAAAACGCCCGGCCAGCAGTCCGGCCCGCATCTACAGCGGGTGCTCTCGCTCGGGGACCTTTTCTGGTATGGTATTGTCGCGGTCACGCCGAGCGCTCCGGCAACGGTCTTTGGTCTTGCGGATACTGAGTCGCGCGGTCATGTGGTCCTCACCATCCTTGCCGGCATGGTGGCGATGGTTCTCACAGCCATCAGCTACGGCAGAATGGCGTCGCTCTACCCCTCGGCCGGTTCAGCTTACACCTATGTAAGCCGCGGCATTCATCCCTATATTGGATTTGCGGCCGGATGGGCAATGCTGCTCGACTACATCGTTATCCCGCTCTTCTGCGTCATCTATGGCACCCTCTCACTGCAGCGCGCACTGCCCTGGCTGCCGTTCTTCGCCGGCAGTGCCCTCTTTGCCGGCGGCATCACAATGCTGAACCTCCGCGGCATCCGCGCCACCGCCCGCAACAACCAGATTCTCCTTTTCCTCATGTTCACGGTGCTCGGCGCGTTCCTCATCTTCGCCGTGCGCTATCTCTGGATGCGCCAAGGTTTCGCAGGCCTCTTTTCGTCTGCGCCGTTCTACAACCCGGCCACTTTCAGCGTCCGCCGCATCGCCCAGACAACGTCGTTCGCCGCGCTCACCTACCTGGGCTTCGACTCTGTAACCACCCTCGCCGAAGAAGTCAAGAACCCGCGCCGCAATGTTCTGCTGGCCGCGGTCGGCGTCTGCCTTTTCACCGGCCTCTTCGGCGGCCTGCTCGTCTACTTCGGCCAGCTCGCCTGGCCCGACTACAATTCGTTCCGCAATCCGGATACGGCGTTCATCGACGTCAGCGGCCGCGTCGGCGGGCCGCTGCTGCTGCAGGCAATGGCCATGATGCTCGTGGTTGCCAACATAGGCGCCGGCCTCACATCGCAGGTGGGTGCTGCGCGCCTGCTCTTCGGCATGGGCCGCGAAAAGGTACTCCCGCGCATCTTCGCACGTCTTCACCCGGTCCACAACACGCCCGATCTCAACGTGATCCTGATCGGCATCGTGGCTTTCCTGGGCGCGCAGTTCATGAGCTACGAGCTCACGGCCGAGGTCCTCAACTTCGGCGCCTTCCTCGGCTTCATGGGAGTCAACGCGGCGGTCTTCTGGCAATACGGCGTCCGCAGTCCTGCCGGCCATCGCAGAAATCCAATTTTCGACATGGTTCTTCCCTATCCTCGGCTTCCTCTTCTGCGGAGTCATCTGGTGGGGACTTGCCAGCCCCGCGAAGATCGCCGGCAGCGCCTGGCTGGTGGTCGGGATCATCGTCGTCGGCTGGCGTACAGAGTGGTATCGCAAGCCGCTCAGGCTGCCCGACCCGTCGATCTACGAGTGAGTAAGTCCGAGCGCAAGCTCATCGGGATTTGAGAGGGACTATGAAAGCAGCAGTCTGGCACGGTCGTGAAGACGTGCGCATCGAACAAGTGAGCGAGCCTCCCGGCCCCCCGCGCGGGCAGGTCCAGGTTCAAGTGGCATGGTGCGGCATTTGCGGTACCGATCTGCATGAATATGCCGGCGGCCCTGTCTACATCCCGGTTGAACATCCCCATCCGTTGACCGGCGTGCAGGCGCCCGTACAGATCGGCCACGAGATGTCAGGCACGGTGATTGCCGTCGGCGAAGGCGTCGATCAGTTCAAGGCGGGCGACCGCATCGCCGCCTGTCCTATCGTTGGCTGCATGGAATGCCGCTGGTGCCGCTCGGGCTCCATGGCGCAATGCGACAAAGTCGCTTTCCTCGGCACATCCTGGACCGGCGGCGCGCTGGCCGAGCGGCTCAACCTGAATGCCTACCAGTGCTACAAGCTGACGGATGCGATCAGCGACGAGATCGGCGCCCTCGTCGAGCCCTTCTCCTCGACAGTCCGCGCCGTCGCGCAGAGCGGCGCCGGCCCAAGCGACAACGTCGCCATCGTCGGCGCGGGACCGATCGGCCTCATGGCGCTGATGGCCGCGCGCATCCAGGGCGCAAAGCGCGTCGTCGCCGTCGAAGTGGCCGAGCGGCGCATCCAGGCTGCGCTCGAGTGCGGCGCCGACGCCGTCATCAATCCGCGCCACTCCGATCCCGAGGCCCAGGCCCGTGAGATTACTGGCGGCGACGGCTTCGATGTGGTGCTCGAGTGCGCCGGTCAACCCGCATCCGTCCTCATGGCCGGCAAGATCACGCGCACACGCGGCCGCCTCGTCATTATGGGAGTTTTCGAGGAACCTGCCGCGCTCGACCTCTTCGACCTCGTCTTCCGCGAGAAAATAGTCTCGGGCAGCATGAGCGGATACGGCCTCTACAACGAGACCATCCAGATCATGAGCGATCCGCTCTTTCGCGGTGACTTGCTCATCAGCGATCGGATCGGCCTCGACGATCTCGTCGCGAAGGGCTATCACGGCCTTCTCCACGAGAAAGACCGGCACGTGAAAATCCTGGTGCGGCCGGTATAGGCCGCGCTCGGATGCGATCGAGATAAAGCGCCGCCGGCCCCAGGAACGGCGTATCGAAGCGCGTCTTCTCTCCGCCCTTCACTAAGGGAACTACGTCTGCATCATTGCAAAGGAAGGCTCTCGGCCCTGGTTCACGAGCGCAAATCGGTCTCGCAACGCCGTGCGCAAAGGCTTTCACGCAGGTGTAACGGGCTTTGCACTGCGCGAGCCCGGAAGCAGGAGCCCGCGTTGCGAGATGCTTCCGCAAACAAGTCCTATCTCCAATCGCTATTCCTGGCTGGAGCTGCAAACCGGTCCCAAGTCCCAGTTCGTTTCGCAACCAGTTCCGGGTTCCGTCCGGCAAGCTGAATTCCGCTCTTCTCGGCCACGTTGCGTTTTGGGATTGCAGGCACCGGCAACCCTCCAAGGCTGACCGGCGGCATGTGGTCGTGCTGCGCCTGGTTCGAATCATTCGATGCCCAGATACGCCGGCGATAGGTTACCGGCGTCATTCCCACAGTTCGCCGGAAAATCACGCCGAAGTAACTCTGATCGCAGTAGCCAACCTGCTGACTGATATCTGCGATCGATTGATCCGTCTTAGTCAGCAGTGCCTGGGCGCGCTCAATGCGGTAATGGTTGATGTAGGTGACAAAGGACAGGCCGGTCACTCGCTTGAAAACGCTCATGAAATGCGAATTGCTCATTCCGCAGATGCGCGCGGCCTGCCCAACCTGAATGCAGTTGCTGCAATTCTCGCCGAGATATCGGAAAAGTGGCCGCAGACGGTCGAGGGCTTGCTGCTGCCGCTGGAATGTCTCTACCGTACCGGCGTACTGCGCATATTGGTTGACAAGGTGCAGGAGAAGCATCTTCAGATAAGTCTTCAAGGCCAGGCGTGAACGGGGAGACGATGCCGGTTGCTCCGACCGGATACGCAGCATCATATCCAGCACCTGCCGCGGCACGCCCGTCTCCGCCGGCACGATATGCGGAAAGTCCGCGTCCTGCAGCAGGAACGGCGTCAGGTATTCGGTGCTGTCGCTGGTTCCGTCGCAGCGGATGATGCCCGGGTCGAAGAACATCGCGGCTATGGTCAGCGGAGACGATGACTGGCACTCGATGCGGTGATACAAGGTGCTGCCGATGATGGCAAGATCGCCCTCGCTGAAGGGCAAAAGCCGGTCCTGGATGTGACAGTTGGCCGAGCCGGAGCATAGATAGAGGACCTCGAAGTAGCTATGGCGATTCATGCGGACGCGGCGGCGGTCATCCACCGTGAGGAAGAGCACGTCGACCGGACAGGATGGGTCGAAGGGCCAGGTGTGCACGCCCTCCGCGTTGATTCCCGGCTCCACAAGTTCGAAGTGGTCTTTGCATGACCGCCGGGGCAGATGGATTCCGCGCGACAAGTCCAGCGGCGCGGCCGGGAGCCGCCCCGCCTTCGTGACGTCGCCCTTCCGCGACTTAATGCTCGATTCGGTAGACTTCTTCGACCTCGCCATTTCGCACTCCGTAGAAACAGGAATGGAGATTTACCGTCGCATCGCTGTACTGGACCCAGACTTCGACTTTCTGTCCCACCTCAAGCTTTGTTGCGGCGCCCGGCTCGATCGCGATCAACGCGTGCTCGGCGTGCAGAGCCCTCATTTCGGTTCCGGGCAGATCTTTCAATGTCGAAAATCCGCGCTCCCCGCTGATCGCCTTCACTCCGCAATCCAGCACTGCGTGTTCCGCTCCCCGCATGCTGATCACCGTCGCCAACACCGTAAGTGAGCGCTGAAATTGCGCGCCGCGGTTCACGTACATCGTGTCCATCAGCAGGTACGAACCCGCCTGGATGTCGGTGATGCCGGGATATTCACCCGAAACCGAATACGTTCCCGTTCCGCCCGTCGACACTACCTGCACAGTGATGCCTTCACTCTTCAGCATCGCCGACGCATCCACCAGCGTCTTGCTACCCTGCCGCACCACCTCGTCGCGTTCCGGGCTCTTCGGTATCGCCTGCATGTGCCCGTCGTAGCCCATGACGCCACACACCTTCAGCCCCTGGCTCTGCGCATACTTTGCCAGATCGAGCGCAGCTTCGGCATCCCGCACGCCGCAGCGGTTCAGGCCGATATCGATATCGGGAACAACCTGAATCCGCACCTTCTTGTTCCGCTGCGCCCGCGCAAAATCATTTACCGCTGCGCGGCTGTCCACCGCCGCAATCACTGTCGCGTGCCGGGAAATGTCCGCTAAGCCCGCGGCCTTTTCATCCCCGCAGATTTCGTTCGCAATCAGGATGTTGTCCACGCCGTGGCTGACCAGGATCTCGGCTTCGCGCAGTGTCGCGCAGGTCAGGCCAGTCGCGCCGGCGCGAATCTGCTCCCGGGCCAGCAGCGGCGTTTTGTGATTCTTGAAATGCGGACGCAGCTTACACGGCTTGTCGCGAAAGAACGCAGCCATGCTCTCAAGATTCGACTCCATCGCGTCGAGGTCCACGACCAGCGCCGGCGTTTTGATCTCTTCTTTCTTCAAGTTGAACTCCGTGTACTGCGAATAGGCCCCGTCCGGCTCTCCCCGCGGACAGGTCAATCTCCTGCGGCGATCTCAGTGAAATTCTCTGTAGTCCAACGGGCCGGCTCATCGCCCGCGGCGCCCGTACCGGCGCCGCAAGAAAAGCGAGCGATGAGAAGTCGAGCTAAGGCAGTATTTCCTGGTACAGCTTCACTTCGAACCACTCCACCAATTGCGGCCGCGCTACGTCGAAATAATGCTTGACGTAGCTGGTCGCGCAGTGCCGGTCAAACACTTCCTTGTCATTCCACTTCTCGATGAACGTGATTCTCCGCTCGTCGTCCACGCGCTGATTCAACTCGTAGCGGATGCATCCCTGTTCCGCGAGCGTAGGCTTGATCAGAACGTGCAGCGCCTCGATCAGCTCCTCGGTCTTGCCCTCGAAGGCCCGGAACTCCGCCACACACACTACCTGAGCTGTGTTTTTGCTGTGCATAACTCACTTCCCTCGCCTGCTGATTTCAGTGAAAGATAAAGGTCGTACGCCCTCTCCGGCGTCTCGTTTTCATGGACCACCGCGCGAACCGCCTGGATCATGGCCTTGGGCGCGTCGCACTGGAAGATGTTGCGTCCCATATCGACGCCGGCCGCGCCCTCACTCACCGCCCGGTACGCCATCCGCAATGCGTCGATCTCCGGCAGCTTCTTGCCGCCGGCGATCACCAGCGGCACCGGGCATCCCGCGGCTACCGCCGCGAACCCCTTCTCGCAATAGTACGTCTTCACGAAGTTCGCGCCCAGTTCCGCGCAGATGCGCGTTGCCAGCCCCAGGTACTTCGCGTCCCGCGCCAACTCTTTGCCCACTCCCGTCACGGCCATGGTAGGAATCCCGTGCCGGTTCCCTGCATTCACGATCTCGACCAGGTTGCCGATCGATTCGTGCTCGTGAACACCGCCGATATACACCTGCACCGCGAGCGCCGATGCGTTGACCCGCACCGCATCCTCGATATCCACAGCGATACGCTCGTTCGAAAGCTCCTTGAGAATGCTCTGCCCTCCGCTCGACCGCAACACCACCGGCTTGGTGATCTCCGGAGGAATCGTGCTGCGCAGCGCGCCCCGCGTGATCATCAGCGCGTCTGCATAAGGAATCAACGGGCAGATCGTCACATCGATGCGCTCCAGCCCCGTCGTCGGCCCCTGAAAATACCCGTGATCGACCGCAAGCATCACGGTCCGGCAATCGTCAGGCAAAAAAATCCGCGCCAGCCGGTTTTTCATGCCCCAGTCCAGAGCGTTGCTGCCCTTCAGCGCAAACGCCTTGCTGGTCTGGGGCACTTCGAGATAGAAGTTTTTCCGTTCTAAAATGTCGTCCGCATCGGGCATCTTCAACTCTCCTTTGTTGTCGCCAGCGCCACGCTGAAGCCTCGAAACAGCAGCGCCATCGACGTTGCTCCCGCGTCGGGGCATCCCAGTGTCTTGTCGCCCAGGTATTTGGCCCGGCCATACCGGGCAACCAGATCCCTCGTCGACTCCGCGCCTGTCTCGGCAGCCGCGGCCGCGTCGTTCATTGCCTCGCTCACGCTATTGCCGCTCGCCGCCGCCGCGCTAAATGCCTCGACCGCGGGAACGAGCGCATCCATCATCGTCTTGTCTCCCGGCCTGGCCTTGGTCCGTTTTTGCACCGACTGCAGTCCCGCCTCCAGGCTTTTCGCCAGTGCTGCACAATCGGCCGCGCCGCCCAATTCCGTGTCGCCCATGCCACTGATGAAGCTCCCCAGCAGCGCGCTTGACGCCCCTCCATCCACGCCCATTACGCTCCACCCGGCCTGGTGGAGCGTTTCGCTCAGGCTCCGCTCATTTGGCGACGGCCCGATGGCGCCCTCCAGGATTTCCATGGCTCGCATCATGGTCGTTCCATGGTCTCCATCGCCGCACTGTGAGTCAAGTTGAGACAAAATCTCGTTCTGGCTGCGGATCAGTTGCGCCGCCTCGGCGAACATTCTCTCCAGTTCCGTCCTGGAAACGCATTCCTTCATGGCCGGGCAAAAAACGGCGCGTCCGCGGGCTCATCCCACAACCGGATCAGTTCCGTATCCATGCGCGCAATCATCATCTGGAATCCTGCCTGCTCCTGCGTGGTAATGAATTCGCCGACCGCGCTCCGTACCAGTTTGATCTTCTTTATCTCCAGCAGTTGCGCCACCCGCCGGAATATCAGAAAGAGCTCCATCAGTGTAGTCGCGCCCGCCCCATTCAGCAGAACGAGCAGTTCGTCACCTTCCTTCGCGCCCAGATCCCCGAGCAGCTTCTCCAGCATGATCTCCGCGGTCTCGTCGGCCCCCTTCAGCTTCATTCTCCCAGTACCGGCCTCGCCGTGCTGGCCCATGCCGATTTCCATTTCGTCGTCGCCGAGCTCGAAGATCGGGTGGCCCGTCGCCGGATGTGTCGCTGTCCGCACCGCCACGGCCAGGGTGCGCATGTTGCCCGCCATGCGCTGCGCAATCTCCGCGCACTCGTCCAGGGAGGCGCCCAGCTCCGCTGCCGCCCCTGCCACCTTGTATACCGCCACGCAGCCTACCAGCCCACGGCGGTCGCCAACCGGCCCCGAGATATCCTCCTCGGTCAGCACCATCTTCACCGGCAGCTCCTCCCGCTGCGCCAATTCCATTGAAATGCCCGCCGAAAGCACGTCGCCCGCATGATTGAGCACAATCAGCAGCGCGCTCGAGCCTTCCTTGCACGCATCGCGCAGCGCGTCGACGCACTTTGGCGCGCCCGGTGCGGCAAAAATCTCGCCCGCCACGCTCACGTCCAGCATACCCTTGCCGACGAATCCGCTCAGTCCCGGCTCGTGACCGCTGCCGCCGATGGTCACCAGCCGCACCTTGCCCGGGGCCTTCGGCGCGGCGCGCACCACCGTCCCCGCGCCGCTCAGCTTAACCTTGTCTGGATACGCGAGCACGTAGCCTTCGAGCAGCTCCCGCACCACGTTCTTTGGGTCATTGAGAAACTTCTTCATTCGCATCGCGCCCGACTCCCACTGCCTCCCCGGCCTGCTCCGTTGCGCCCGTCCCTATAGCGGGTCTCCTGCTGGTGTAGACCAAGGCATAATCGCTAAGTGGCTTTTTCATCAAGAAAAAGCCACCTTGAATTCTGTCCGAAATGGCTCATAGTTGCAGGAGAACCGCCGTAAACCGAAGTCCTTCCCGCTCCACACCAACCTCACTGCAGATTCTCGCGATCCGCGGGGTGCGGCTCAAACCTCCGCCGTCTGCCCGCCGTCGACATACAACAAGGCTCCGGTCACGAACGAGGCATCGTCCGACGCCAGAAACACCGCCGCCCCTGCAAGCTCTTCCGGCCGTCCCAGCCTGCCCATTGGAAACGTCTTCGCAAACGCCTCCAGTTGCTCCGGCGTCAGCGCATTGCGCAGCATCGGCGTGTCCGTCGGTCCCGGGCAAATCGCATTCACGCGAACTCCCTGCCTGGCGTGATCTACCGCCATGGCTCGAGTCAGCAGCGTCACGCCACCCTTCGAACTCACATAAGCCACAGCGTGGGCGCAGGCATCGTGCGCTCCTGTCGTCGACGCAACATTGATCACCGATCCCTTGCCTTGCGCAATCATATGGGGCAAACACGCCTGCGAGCAGAGGAATGTTCCGGTCAGGTTCACGGCCATGATCCTGTTCCAGATCTCTTCTGAGGTCTCGACTGCCGTCCCGTAGGCGAGAATCCCCGCTCCATTAAAGAGGATATGCAGGCCGCCCAGACTGTCAATCGTCTGTTGGACGGCCCGCCTCGCCTGATCCGCACTCGACACATCGAGGTGAAAGAACTCGGCTCGTCCGCCGGCGGCGCGAATCCGCTCCACCGTCTCCCGGCCATTCTTGTCATCTGTGTCGGCAGCCATCACGGCTGCGCCTTCTGCCGCAAACCGTACCGCTACGGCCTGTCCAATTCCCGAGGCGGCTCCGGTCACCAGCGCAATATGGTCTTGAAGCTTCATAAGTACCTCCGATGTCGTAGGGGAATCGCGGCGCAACAGTCTGGAATGGACCCATACTCTTACAAGCATATTGGAGAAGGCTATAAGAAATCCATGAATGAATCTTGCAAAAACCCGGCTCCCATGGGCGCGCTCATCGTGCACCGTAAGGGTTCAACAAAAACCTGCTTGATTTTCAGAGACTCGGCGCAAACCGAATCCTATAGCGGGTCTCCCGCAGGTGTTGACCAGGGCAAAACCGCTAACTGGCTTTTTCATCAAGAAAAAGCCGCCTTGAATTCTGTCCGAAATGGCTCATAGTTGCAGGAGAACCGCCGCAATCTCCCGCTCAGCACTCAGAAAATCGCTAGCGGATTGAACAACGAGCCTGTCCCACCGGGAAGACGCAGCGGCGCCGCAACCACTAAAAACTCCCATCGATGCTCCTCGCTGCAGATCGCGGAGACGTCCTCGAGATTCAGGCTGTCGGCGCAGACCATGCCCATGGCGCCGATCTGCAGAGCATGAATCGGATAGGCGACGCCTTCGACGTTACTGGGCACCGTCTCGCCGTCTCCGTCCGGAAAGAAGGCCGCCACCTTCCGCTCGTGCAACAGCGGTATCGTATCGGCGTGCAGGCCGGCTTTCCCTTCGCCGTCGTATCCGTTGTTCCAGGGCCCGAGTTCAAGCCGGCGCCGGTGGTGTCCGGTCCTGAAAACGAAGATGTCTCCCTCCCCCAGCGAGACGCCCTGCGCCCGCTCACACTCCTCCAATTCTTCCCGCGTCACAGCCTCGCCGGGCTCTAGCCACTTGACGCCGCGGAAGCGCGGAATATCGAACAGCACTCCTCGCCCAACGATCCCGTTGGCGTAAGTTGTAATATCCAGGCCCTTTGGCCCTCGCGACGTCACCATCGAAGTCGGCCTGCCGTTATACAGCTTCCCCTCGTAAGCAATGTGACAAAGTGCGTCGATGTGCGTATGGCAGTCACCGTGAACCTCGCTGCCGAAATAGTCGAGGGAAATTCCCGGTTCCCCGAAGCTCTTGTCGACCTCAAAAAGCATCGACATGTAGTGCGCCGCCGGCCGCGGATTGTCTGGCCCAGCGACCTTGTTAATCGGTACCGCCATCGATACTGACCGCCCGGTCTTCACCAGCGAAGCAGCCCGGTGAATCGTCTGCGGCGTAATGTAGTTCAGTGTCCCCCGCTCATCCTCGGCGCCCCACACCCCCCAGTTGCTTACTTTCCGGAAAAGCTGGTCGAACTGCTGTTTCGACATCGTGGCTGGCAAAGTCTTCATATTCGTCCTTCCCGCCGCGCAGAGTGCGGAAGCACACTCCTCAACATCGGCGAATTTCACAGTCTACCTCACAATTCGACCCCCGTCTGTATGAAAACCCCTGTGCCAGACCGGTTTGCGCCGATGGGCCCGAAGTTTTTCGACCAGCGTATCGGGTAACCTCGTCGACATTCGCCTCCTTCACCAGCTTCATGATCAGTCGTGATGAGCCTTGCCTGAGCAGCAGCCTCATTGGCGCCGCGCTTCAAAGCGTTGTCGATGTAGGCCGCGGCTGTGCCTTCAGCGTGCTACCCTGTTGCACAACCATTTTGGCCATTTGCTCNNGAAAGCCGCTGCAGCGGCTTTCAACGTCGAACCCCGCTCCACAACCATTTTCGCCAACTGCTCTCGACTATGAATCGTCAATCGGGCATTCTTGTGATAGTCCATTCGGTCTCTCCTGAAAAACTGATTGCTCGTCACAACCAGCTTCTCTCGTTCAGATCGAATGGACAACCTGTTGAAACTTCGCAGCTAAAGCACAAGAATGCGAGGGCTTCTTGGATGTAAAATTGGCAACTGCGTGCGAGGGAGGCCCCATGAAACGAATCCTGAAAATTTCCGCTATTGGCGTGGCTGCACTGATCGCAGTGCTGCTGGTGGCTCCATTCTTTATCCCCGTCAACCGATTTCGTCCGATCATTGAGGAACGAGCTTCACAGGCTCTCGGCCGCAAGGTGCAGGTTAGCGACCTCAGCCTGTCGTTGCTGAGTGGATCGGTCACTGCACAGAATCTCTCGATTGCCGATGATCCAAATTTCAGCGAGTCGGCGTTTCTACAAGCAAAGACGGTGAAGATTGGAGTCAGGATCTTGCCGTTGATCTTCTCAAAATCGCTCGAGGTCACTGGCGTGACGATCGAGAATCCGGAGGTGACTCTGCTACGGAATTCACAGGGGAAGTGGAACTACTCTTCCCTGGGCGGATCGCAGCAAGCCAGCGGAGCACCTGCTGTTGCGCCGGCTGGAAGTGAAGCGCAGAAGACGAATAACGCCTCCCCCGGATCGTTCCTTATTCAGAAATTCTCACTTCGAGAGGGCCGCGTCAACATAGGTTCCATCAATTTGCAGAAGCGCAGCACTTACGATCATGTGAACGTGGAGACATCGAATGTATCCATGACTTCGAAGTTCCCGCTTGCAGTCACTGTGTCTCTACCCGGTGGTGGCACATTCCGGTTGACGGGCAGTGTGGGCCCTGTGGATTTAGGAGATGCTACCTTAACTCCCCTCGATGCCAAACTTGAGGTGAACGGCTTGAATCTTGCTTCCACAGGTTTTCTTGACCCCTCTGCCGGGCTCGGCGGGGTTGTTGACCTCTCGGCCGATATTTCTTCGCAGAACGGGATAGCGGAAACGAATGGAACAGCGAAACTCGCCAAGGCATTGCTTGTCGCCGGAGGTTCAGCAGCGTCTGTGCCCGTGACGCTGGATTTTCACACAAAATACGATCTGACCAAGAGCTCCGGCGTTTTGAATCCTTCAACCGTGAAGATCGGGAATGCAGTGGCTAACCTCAATGGCACTTATCAAACGGCCGCCGATCGAACGGTGTTGAGCGTAAAGCTGGACGCCAAGGGTATGCCGGCAACGGATTTGGAAGCGTTCCTGCCCGCGCTGGGCATTAACCTACCGAAAGGCGCGTCGCTTCAGGCAGGTACGATCGATGCCGACCTGAATATTTCAGGGCCGACGAACGATCTGGTCACCACCGGAAATGTCGGCCTCTTTTCGGCGAAGCTGGCGGGCTTCGATTTGGGATCGAAGATGACCGCAATCTCGGCGCTCAGCAGCGTCAAGACAGGAAAAGACCTTGACATAGACAAGATGACCACCAATCTGCGCGTGGCTCCGGACGGCTTGCGAGTCGATAATTTTCTTGCGGTTGTTCCCTCCCTTGGAAACCTCGCAGGCGCCGGAACTGTTGATGCGAAGAATCAACTCGATTTCAAAATGGCGGCCACACTTACCAATGTATTGGGCACTCTGGCCACGCCCGTATCGGGCATAGCCGGGGTTTTGGGAAAAGCTACCGGCGCCAAGAGTGGATGCAACAGCGGAACCACCGTACCTTTTATGATTCAGGGAACTATGTCGGAACCCAGATTTGTGCCCGATGTGGGCGGACTAGCCGCAGGGATGATTAAATCTCAAGCCGGTTGCATCGGGAAAGTGGCTTCAGGGCTAGGCCCGACATCAAAATCGGGCGCTATTAGCGGCATCTCGAACCTCTTCGGCAAAAAGAAGCAACCTTGAAACGCTTTGACGAGGACAACCCGCTGCACAAACAACACCGGAATACCGTCTTGTCGTGGCGGGGCGAAGGCATCGCCGCGGGCGGTTCTCGCGGCGATGCAAACCGCAACCACAGGCGGGGCCGGTCTTTCGCAACCACACTCGATGCTCTGATACAAAGGAAGTGGGCAGAAGGTTAAGCCATCATGAAGAAGCTCTTGCACGAGGCAATCCTGGAGCGGCCCCTGCTCGGCGACGGGGCGATGGGAACGCAGTTGATGCTCGCCGGATTTGGGCAGGACAACTGCGGCGAAGCATGGAATCTGACGCATCCGGAGCGAGTGCTCACCATTCAGCGCCGTTATGCCGAAGCCGGCTCGGAGTGCATCATCACCAACACCTTCGGCGGATCGCGCATCGCGCTCAACCGCCACGGCGAAGCGGAGAACACAGCCGCCATCAACAAGGCGGGAGTGGAGATCGCACGCCAGGCCTTCGACAGCAGAGAAGGGTATGTGCTGGGAGACATCGGCCCGTTTGGCGGCTTGCTTGAGCCTTTTGGCGAATTCACCGAAGCTCAGGTTCGCAGCGCGTTTGAAGAGCAGGCCGCAGCTCTGGTCGAGGGCGGGGCGGACGCCATCATCGTGGAGACGCAAACCGCGCTGGAAGAGCTATTGCTTGGCATGGAAGCCGCCCAGAGAGCGGGCGCGAAGTGCATTATCGGATCGATGGCCTACAACGTGAGTCTCGACGGATCCAACTTCCGCACTATGATGGGCGTGGGACCGGAACGCGCCGCGAGGTTCATGGAGGAGCACGGAGCACACATCGTGGCCCTGAACTGCGGCGCCGGTATGGATATGCCGCGCGCGCTCATGGCCGTGAAGCGATACAAGAGCGTGAGCAGCCTGCCGGTGATGGTGCAGCCGAACGCCGGAAAACCACGGCTGGTGAACAACAGCATTGTGTACGACGAAACACCCGAGCAGATGATGAATGGCGTAATGCCGTTGCTGGAAGCGGGCGCGAATATCGTGGGCGCCTGCTGCGGCAGCACGCCGGAGCATATTCGCGCCTTTCGAAAGGCCATGGACGAGTTCCTGGAAATGAAGGGAATAGAACCCGGCGGAGCCCCGCGCAAGAATCAACCTCTGTGATATCAATATGGGTTCCGGAGGCAAGCTGCCCGGCGCACAGCGAGGAAAAGCCCGGAGGCCGGTAATGGCGTCCGTGGTTTCCGGCCATGGCGTGGCCGCGGACCGCGATGCAGGGCCTGGAGAGTTCCCCGCAGGCTGTATCTAATATGCTTGAACGCATTCAATACGGAGAGATCTGTTGAACGGGTGACGGGGCTGAACCACCCTGCTCACCTTTGTGATTCTGGAGCGCAGTGAATGCATCGTTCTGTATCGGCGGTACTCACGCCCATTGCACATTACGCTGAGCTCAACCCTCACGCCCCTGCGCTCGTGGCTGCGAACGGCATGGCCCTGGATTATCAGGAGCTTTGGTGGCAGATTGAGGCGTGCCGCGAGCGGCTTGAGGAAGCCGGGATCTCGCCTGAAGAAATCGTTGCTGTGCTTGTGCCTCAAGGCGTGCTGCAACCAATCGCCGTTACAGGCGTGATGAGCTACTGCGCCTGCGCTCCTTTGCAGCCGAGAACGGCTGTTGCCGATGTAACCTCTCTTCTGCGCAGGCTCTCTGCATCCGCTCTTATCGCGTCTCCAGAGTTTGAGGCGGAATCCCGAGCCGCCGAAGCGTTGGGCATGACGGTTCTGCTGGCTCGTGCCGAAGTGTCTCCGAGGGAATGGCAAGTTCGCCGCACAGCCTCGCCGGTGCAGCGTAGAAGCGCGCGTTCCGATGCGAAGCTGATCTTTGCCACTTCTGCAACTACGAGCACGCCCAAGCTGGCGCCCCTGTCGGAAGGCAATGTGGAGGCAGGAACCGCGTCGAGGAGAAGCTCCCTGCGTTTGACTGCTTCGGACCGTCTGCTTCTGATGACTTCGCTCAGTCACATTACCGGAGCGGAGAATGCTCTTGCTCAATTCCAATGTGGCGGCACGGTGATTGCAACAGGCGGGTTTGAACCGGCAGCTTACCTGGGCTGGCTGCGTGAATTGAGACCCACCTGGTACGCGTGCGCGCCGACGGTGCATCAGGCCGCGCTTGTACAACTGATGCGCGACCCTCCGGAGACACCGGTATCGCTGCGATTTATCCAATCCGCCGGGGCACCGCTCCCAGGCAAAGTGCGGCAAGGGTTGGAAGAGATTCTGCGAATCCCCGTATTCAACGACTACGGCATGACCGAGGCCTGCCCGATCGCGGTCGACACATTCATCCCCGGCGGCAGTGTTCCGAATTCTGCCGGGAAATCCTGCGGACTGGAAATTCGCATTATGGGGCCTGGAGGTCAGCTGACCTCGCCTGGGGTTGAGGGCGAGATCGTGGTACGCGGGCCCGCCGTTTTTTCTGGATACCTCGACGACCCCGAAGCAAACCGCGCTGCATTTCAGGATGGCTGGTTCCGGACGGGCGATTTGGGCCGCCTGGATGCAGATGGCAACCTGTTTGTGACGGGCCGGCTCAAAGAGATGATCAACCGCGGCGGGGAGAAGGTTGTGCCCAGCGAAGTGGACGCGGTGATGGCGTCTCATCCGGCAGTGCTTGAGGCCGCGGCGTTTTCCGTGCCCCATCCCACGCTGGGCGAAGACGTGGCCTGCGCCGTGGTTTTGCGCCCTGCAACCGAATCGCCTCTTCGCGCTGGAGAGCTTCGCCGCTTCGCGGCAGCGCAGTTAGCCAGGTTCAAGGTTCCCAGCCGCATCTATTTTGTGGACGAGATTCCGCGCGGCGAACTCGGCAAGCCACAGCGATGGGTGCTGGCGGAGCGGCTGGGCGGCAAGCGGGGCGCTCCGCCCTCGCCGGCCGAGATGTCGAACCGCAAAAGCGACGAGGTTTTTTACAGGGCCTACGAGATCTGGACACGGATTCTGGAGCGCGACGACCTCGGTTTCGAGGAGAACTTCTTCGACGCGGGAGGAGACTCGCTGGGCGCGATCACCATGCTCGCCGAAGTGGACCAGCGTTTCGGCAGCCAGGCCAGCGCCCTGGCGGCTAGCTTTCTTGACGAGCCCACGCTCGCGCACCTGGTGGAATTGGTTGGCAGGGCCCCAATCCCGCGGCCCAGCGAGATTGCCACGAGCGATATCCGCGTTTTTCCCGTCCGCGAAGAAGGGTCCGCACTACGGCTCTTCTGCATCCCCGCCGACGGAGACGAGGGCCTTTACTTCCGGCGGCTGGCGACGCATCTGCGCGGACGGATAGATCTATGCATGATTCGCCCGGCCAATACGTGGTTCAGCCAGTCGCTTTTCACCTTCGAGCAGGCCGGCGCAACCACAGCCAGGCTGATCCGCCAGTCGCAACCGGAAGGGCCGTATTTTGTGGGCGGCTATTGTTCCGGCGGGGTTGTCGCCGTCGAGGCGGCTCGGCAACTCATCCGCGAAGGTCAGAAGGTCCGGCTGGTTCTGTTTGACACCTACGTGCCGGGCTTCCCTTCTCCGTTGCGCGGCTGGCGAACGTGGGCAGAAAGCGCCCGCTGCCAGTGGCGCGCGCGCGGCAAAGCCGGCAACGAAAACTATGCCCTGGATCCTGGTTTCGTTATCAAGCGCCTGGCTTGGCTGGCGATGGTCCCTCTGCGCCGGCTCCTTACTCCCGTGCAGCACGCTGCCATCGTCCAGTGGTTTCTTCGCCGGGCGCAAGAAGGAAATCTCCCTCTTTACAAGGCCCGTCCCATCGAGGCCCCAATCCTTCACTTCCTTTGCGCGCATGAGCCCAATGTGATCGGCCGCGATTCCCGCTTGGGCTGGAGAGCGATGGCTCTCAGCGGCATCGAAGAACAGTACACGGCATTTGACCACGTGAATGTGTTCCACGAGTCGAATCTGCCGAAGATGGTGGACACGCTGCTGAGGTGGTCAGACGGCCGGCATCTGGTTGACCAGCCGGGGACAGGGCAGGGCGCGCAGGCCGAAGTCAAGTCCTGACTTCCGCATTCGTCACACGCTTGTCTTTGCGCGGCGATCGGCTGGGGGGAAAACTATGCGACGGCGCAATCCTGCAACTATTTGCCGTTCTTCCTCGTCCACCCAATAACGTGCCTGCGCGCGGCTGGGTGAGTTGTGGGCTGAGGTGCATAGGTCATTGTCGCCTGCACCGCACTTGAGCGAAAACCATGCAGGCGCATGCACTTTTGGGCAGTACAGCGCACCTGGTAGTGACATAATCGTTTGCACATCCAGGCCACGATTTCGAATATGAGAAAATGTCCCTATCAAACCAGGTGTTCGTAACGAGACCTACGAAAAGAAGAATAAGATGGACCAGCCTTTGTCTGTTTCGCGCTCTGCTCCTGGGCAACCGCCCAGCAATTCCACAAAAAAACGCCGTCACCGCTGGATTTGGGCGGTCATTCTCCTGCTCTTCGCCCTGCTGTTTCTGTGGGTGTGGAGGCAGCACAGCGTAAGCGCCACGGCGCCTGCGGGAGGCGGACGCGGCGGCGCGATGGGTGGGCCCGTGGCGATTACCGCAGCCACGGCAACGAAGGGCAGCATCGGCGTCTATCTCGATGCCATCGGGACGGTGACACCGACGTACCTCGACAACATTACTGCGCAGGTGACGGGAGTGATTACGGCTGTCCATTACCGCGAAGGGCAGGATGTTCGCAAAGGGGCTCCACTGATCGATATCGATTCCCGGCCCTACGAGGCGCAGCTCGCCCAGGCGCAGGGTACCCTCAACCGCGACCAGAATCTGCTGGCCGAAGCGCAGATGGATCTGACCCGCTATCAGGATGCGTGGGCCAAAAATGCCATTCCCCGCCAGACGCTGGAGGACCAGGAAAAAATCGTACTCCAGGATCAGGGCACGGTGCAAAACGACCAGGGCACCGTCCAATATAACCAGGTGCAGGTGGGTTTCTGCCAAATTAAATCGCCCATCGATGGACGGGTGGGGTTGCGCCAGGTTGATCCCGGCAATCTGGTGACGGCCAACTCTAGTACCCCGCTTGTGGTGGTCGCTCAAATTCATCCCATCACCGTGATCTTCACACTGGCCGAGGATAGCCTGCCTCAAGTTATGCAACAGATGCGAGGCGGCAAGGCTCTCGAGGTTGATGCCTTTGACCGCACGCAGCAAACGCAACTCGCAAAAGGGAAATTGATCACCGTCGACAACCAGATTGACACGGTGACTGGAACCGTGAAGCTGCGCGCGCAATTCGACAACTCGAATGGCCTGCTTTTCCCCAACCAGTTCGTCAACACACGCCTGCTGGTGAAGACGCTGGACAACCAGACACTCATTCCCTCCTCGGCAATCCAGCACAACGGCGCGACCGACTTTGTTTATCTCATCCAAAGCAACAAAGCCGTGATGAAAACCGTGAAGTCGGGGATCTCGGATCAAGGCAACACCGCAGTGACGGGCATCAATCCGGGAGACGTGGTGGCCAACAGCAGCTTTCAAAAGTTGACGAACGGATCACCCATAGTCCTATCGAAGGTTAAGATTCCGTCCACATCTTCCGATACCACCGAGGCCGCTCCATGAGCCCATCTCGGCCATTCATTCTGCGGCCGGTCGCTACCTCGCTGCTGATGGCCGCAATTCTGCTGGCAGGCCTGGTTTCATATACACAGCTGCCTGTGTCGGCGCTGCCGCAGGTCGACTACCCGACGATTCAGGTAGTCACCTTCTATCCCGGAGCCAGCCCGGACGTGGTGGCGATGACCATCACGGCGCCCCTGGAACGTCAGTTTGGCCAGATGCAGGGTTTGAGCCAGATGACCTCGACCAGCGCGGGCGGCGTGTCGGTCATCGTTTTGCAATTCAGCCTCTCGCTCTCGCTCGACGTGGCCGAGGAAGAAGTGCAGTCGTCGATCAACGGAGGCCAGACATTCCTGCCTTCGAATTTGCCGGTCCCGCCGGTATACACCAAGACCAATCCCGCGGACGCGCCCGTCCTCACGCTGGCGATCACCTCCGACAGCCTACCGCTTTCGCAAGTTGAGGACATGGTCGACACACGCCTAGCGCCCAAGCTTTCGCAGTTGACTGGAGTGGGGCTGGTCTCGATCAGCGGCGGCCAGAAGCCCGCGGTCCGTATTCAGGTGAATCCAGTTGCGTTGTCGTCCCACGGCTTGAACATGGAGGATATGCGTACGGCCTTGACGCAAGCCAGCGTCAACTCCGCCAAGGGCAACTTCGACGGGCCGCGCCAGGATTACCAGATCGACGCCAACGACCAGATCACCAGCGCCAGCGACTACGGCAATGTTGTGGTGGCGTACAGCAATGGCGCGCCGGTCTTCGTCAAAGACGTCGCCAACGTGGTCAATGGCGTGGAGAACTCCAAACAGGCCGCCTGGATGAATCTGACGCCGGCGGTCATTCTGAATATCCAGCGCCAGCCGGGCGCCAACACCATCACCGTTGTCAACGAAATCCAGAAGGTTCTGCCTCAACTGGAGGCAAACCTGCCGGCCGGCGTCAAGGTCACGACGCTGACCGACATGACCACCAGCATTCATGCCTCAGTGAACGACGTATTTTATGAACTGCTGATCACGATTGCGCTCGTGATCATGGTGATCTTTCTTTTCCTGCGCAGCCTGCGCGCCACGACGATTCCCTTCGTGGCCATTCCGCTTTCGCTCATCGGCACGCTTGCCGTGATGTACCTGCTCGGCTACTCGCTGGACAATCTTTCGCTGATGGCGCTGACGATCTCGACCGGATTCGTGGTGGACGACGCGATCGTGATGATCGAGAACATCAGCCGCTTTCTTGAAGCCGGCATGCCACCGCTCGAAGCCGCGCTGACCGGCGCCGGCCAGATCGGTTTCACCATCGTGTCGCTGACCCTTTCGCTGATCGCCGTGCTCATCCCGCTGCTGTTTATGGGCGATGTTGTGGGGCGCCTGTTCCGCGAGTTCGCAGTCACGCTGGCCGTCACCATCGTCATTTCTGCGGTGGTCTCGCTCACTTTAACGCCCATGATGTGCTCGCGCATCCTGCGCCACAATCCCAAGGAACAGGAGGGGCGCTTCTACCAGGCCTCGGAACGAGCGGTAAACAGGCTGATTGCTTTTTATGGGCGCACGCTACGCGTGGTTCTGCGTTACCAGGCCGTCACCCTTTTGGTGGCGTTGGCCACGCTCGTATTGACCATCGTTCTCTACGTCGTGATTCCCAAGGGATTCTTCCCGGTGCAGGATACCGGCGTGATTCAGGGCATCTCGCAGGCATCGCAATCCATCTCTTTCGACGCCATGAGCGAGAAACAGCAGGAATTGGCGCGCATTATCCTGAAGGACCCCGCCGTCGAGAGCCTGTCTTCGTTTATCGGCGCGGATGGCATCAATACCACCCTGAACAGCGGTCGCATCTCCATCAACCTCAAGCCGATCAATCAACGCGTCGGCGCGTCGGACGTAATCCGCCGGCTGCAGACCAGTTTGAGCCAGGTGCACGGCATGCACCTTTATATGCAGCCGGTGCAGGACATTACGGTAGACGACCGCGTCAGTCGCACGCAATACCAGTACACGCTCGAGGATCCGGACACGGACGAGTTGAACGAGTGGAGCAACAAATTTGTGGCGCAGTTGAAGAAACTGCCCGAGTTTGAAGATGTCGCCACCGACCAGCAGACTGGCGCGCGCGCAATCCAGTTGGCGATCGACCGTGTGACAGCGTCCCGGCTCGGCATTGCGCCCACCACCATCGACAATACGCTCTACGATGCATACGGGCAGCGCGAGATCAGCACTCTTTACACGCAGTTGAACCAATATCATGTGATTCTGGAAACTCAGCCCAAGTGGCAACTGGATCCCAAGAAGCTGAGCGACCTCTACATTCAGTCGAACGCATCGTCGGGGGTGACCGGCGCGGGCGCCGCCACGTCGTATTCCTCGTCCGCTTCGGCATCGGCGGGATCGAACACGCTGACCACTTCAGTGCGCTATACGCCGTCGTCACAGGTGGTCAACGCACCGGCCACGGTTCTGGCGGGGGGCACGGCGCCGGGAATCGCGCTGACTTCAACCTCTTCAGCGGCGGGCGCCAACGCCATTCCGCTCAGCGCGTTCACGCAAGTGACGGACACCACCGAGGCGCTTTCAATCAATCATCAGGGGCAGTTCCCTTCGGTCACGGTCTCATTTAATCTCGCGCCCAATGCTTCATTGGGAACGGCGATCAGCGACATTGAAAAAACGGCTAAAAACCTCAGGTTTCCCGCTAGCCTGCAGTCCGATTTCCAGGGCACGGCTGCGTCGTTCCACAATTCTCTCTCCAACGAGCCGCTGCTGATTCTTGCTGCACTGGTCGCTGTCTACATCGTGCTTGGCATCCTTTATGAAAGCTTCATCCATCCGATAACCATTATTTCCACGCTGCCCTCGGCCGGTGTGGGCGCCTTGCTCGCGCTCATGCTTTTCCGCCAGGATCTTAACGTTGTGGGAATTATCGGCATCATCCTGCTCAT
>PMYF01000968.1 GCA_003171295.1 Acidobacteriota bacterium
TCCAGCCTTGCGGCTTTTCTACCGCGCCGTGGTCTGGGCGGCGCGGCCATGGGGAATCCAGATTTTCTTGTTTGCGGTGCGGCAGGAGCCCGCACCACTGGAAGAGCCGCAGGGCCGGAGNNGGGCCCTGCGCTACGCGCCTCCCATGGCTTCCGCCATGGGCCATAATCTGCCGCCGCTACGCGGCTTGCATCCGCTCGCTATTCTCCCCATGGTGTGCTTTGGCCAGTCGAATCAGAATGCGAGGGGTAGCGCAGAGTTTTGCGCGCCAGCGCAATACTCTGCGGTTCGTCGTTCCGGTTCGCCCGACTCACCATGCGCGCCGGACCATGCAAGGATACGTATTTAGTCTTTCAGCAATCGTTATCGACAGTGCAAGCCGCAGATTTTGAACTGCACAAACTCTGCGTTACCTGCTTTCGGCAAGTCTGCGCCTCATGGCTTCATGGTCAAAATTAAAGTTGAGACAGGTACCAAGCTACTGAGGACAAAAGCGCCCTAAAGTCCGTTTGCACCCGGTACCGCGAGCGTTGGGACTACCCTCCCTGGGCAACCGGTCGAATGCAGTAAGCATCGAGGTTGACGGGGATCAGCCGGGGAAGGAGATTCATGGGAAAAGGTATTATGGCCATGCGATCGATAGTTTCTTTGGGAATACTCTTTTTCTTTGCCGGCCAGCCCTTAGCGGGTGCTATCCGTGGGGAGAGAGCAATCTACGTTGGAGGAACGCTAACGATGGTGCCCCAGGGAACGGTTGGCAGGTTCGACCTCACGAGTGACACTAATGCAAGCTTTCGATCAGGTAAAGGGCAACCCGTGTTCGATATACCATTCAGCGGGGTCATTTCCCTGGAATACGGGCAAAGCGCGGGTCAATCACTTGCGGGTGCCGTCGCAGCAACATGCTGTGGAAGTGAGAAGTCAGTTTCCGGCACTCTTGGCTTGGTGGCGGGCTCACACGGAGGCGCCTCCTAAGTATCGGGTTCACGGACAGGCAGAACAAGAAGCAGGGTGTCGTCCTTGAGCTTACCCCTGGAACCGTCCGCACCACTTTGGTCGGTCTCGAAGTCAAAACTGGACACAAAGTTGTGTACCAATCTGAGGATGCTCGGAAGCACGTCGACTAAGCGCACTAAGACAAGTAACTTCAATGGCCAAGGGCACGATTCCTCTTGTTGCGCACGCCACCCTATCCATTGACAAAACAGACTCATTCCCCACCCGCACAAAAACAACGTCACTAGGAGGTGCTGTATGAATAAGATCATTGCGACAGTAGCTCTGTTACTCATGGTGCCGGCATGGGCGTCGGCACAGAATCCTGACCATCAGTATCGAGACCAGGGATACGTATTCATCGGGGAAGGCAGCGTTCATTCGAGCGACAATGGTCTTCACGGCAACGCTCAAGCAGGGGCCGGTGCGGAGGTTCTGCTGATTAGAGGGTTCGGCGTGGGTGGGGAACTTGGGGTTATGGGCACGCCCGGCCACGGGGGCGGGATAGTCTCGATTGACCCGTCCTACCGTTTCCTTCGCAAATCGAAACTGGTTCCCTTTGTCGAGGGTGGATATTCGCGGGCCTTCGGTAGAAATGACACCATTCCACCCACTAACCTCTTCAATTTCGGAGGCGGCATCAGCTACTGGGCGTTCAAGAGAGTGGGTCTGCGCTTGGAGGTTCGCGACCATGTCCATAGTGCGAACCACTCGTACTTCTGGGGAGACGAAAATCACTATTGGGGCGTCCGCATTGGCTTAACGTTCAGATGAGGCTCCGGGTGGTAATTTCGCGCAGAGTGCAGCTCTGCGGAAAAGCGGAGAATCTATGTGACGACAGCGTAGGAACAGCGCACGGAGTAAGAAGGGAGCAAGCGTAGCGCGGACCTGCTTTGCAGGTCCGCGGCCCTTTGCGCTGCATGTCAAGCTTGCGGCGTCCGTTCCTTTATGACCGCTACACCCAACAGAGGTCCGCGCTCCGCGTCCTTTGAGCGGAACAGGCTCACTTGGGTACACTGACACCCGCCCCCACATTAGGGCTCTACCAAAATAACCTGGATCGGCCTGACGATGTGCCCGACCCTGTGCGAGGATCCCTCTTTCTGCCCGACTGGTGCTTGACGAAGTCCGGCCATCAGGAGCAAGCTTGTATGTCTTAGAATCCGGCCGCCGCATATTGGGTGCGGAACAACCGCAGCTTTGGCCTGCGCGAGTCAGGCCCGTAGGGTTCAAATCTTTTGAGACTTCCCAAAAACAATTCCTGCTGGTTTGGCCTTAGCGTGATTCTGTGGGTGCTCTCCGTCTCAACTGCCGCGCAGGGCGCTCCCGCTTCGTGGCAAGGCACTTTGCGCGACGCCGGCGGAAACGTTATGGCCGGCGCGCAGGTGGAACTGCGCGAGACTGGGTCGGGGCGTACCTTCACAACCACCACGAACGAGAACGGCGCTTTCCGTTTCGCCGAATTGCCTGCCGGGGATTATGCCGTGCGCACCCGCTGGCATGGCGCGGACACCACGGCGCGCGAACTGCTGAGAATCCGGGAAGGCAAACGCTCCTCCGTGCAGGTTGCCGTGGCAGGCGGGTGGCTGGCCCTCCAGGCAACTTCGGCGGGCGAGCAATCGCAGGCGAGCGGCGGGGAACGGCTCTCCAGCCGGCAAGTTTCCGAGCTGCCTTTGAACAAGCGTGACTTCAGTCAATTGCTGCTGCTGGCGGCCGGCACCATGACGGACACGAACGGCTCGGCGAATTTCACCCAGCAATTCGCGGTGAATGGGCAGCGCGGCTCCGCCGCCATGTTTGCCATGGATGGCGTCGACACGACTGACCCGGAGTTGGGCGGAGCCACGTTCTCGAATTTCAACGTGGATGCGGTGCAGGAAATTGAGTCGCTCTCGGGGGTGATGCCGGCGGAGATCGGGCACGGCGCGGCGGCCTTCACGAACATCAGGACCAAGTCAGGGACAAGTCAGATGCATGGGTCGGTTTTTGAATTTGTGCGCAACGCCGCCTTCGATGCGCGCAATTACTTCGACCGGCGGACCCTTGCCAACGCGGCCCGCATCCCGCCCTTCGTCCGTAACGAATTCGGCTTCGCCCTGGGCGGACCGGTCACGCTGCCGGGGATTTACCAGGGCCGAGACCGCACGTTTTTCTTCGGGCAGTATCAGGGGTTCCGCCAGGTGCTGGGGACCACACAGGTGCTCTCGGTGCCCACTCCGGCGGAGCGTTTGGGGCAGGACACGACGGCCTTTCCGGGCGACACACTCTATGTTCCCGTCAATGCGCAGGTGGCGCCCATCCTGGCGGCCTACCCCCTGCCGAATGATCTTCAGGGGCCCTTCGGGCCGCGCACCTACGCCACCTCCTCCAAGGTGGCGACGGACACGAATCAATTCTCCGTGCGCCTGGACCACCGCATCTCTGACCAAGCCCACTTCTTTGCGCGTTTCAACCTCAACAATGTGAACGGGCCACTGACCAACCCCAGCCAGCCGGCCATTGATCCGAGCTTCGCCATCCATTTTCTTGACCACCAGCGCAACGTCGCGCTGAACTACACTCGTGTGGTTTCGCCCCATTTCACTTCCGAGACCTCGCTTGGTTACATCCGTAGCACGCCGACCTTTATTTCTCCCAACCACACGCAGCCGGCGATGACCTTTATCGACGGCCTATATGAACCTTTCAACGCACCTGGCGGAACCGCCACCGGCACCACCGGAAACTTGTTTCAGTTCCGGCAGAATTTCGCCTACGTGCACGGAACGCACACTGTGAAGTTCGGCGCCGAGATGCGCTTCAACCGCGACGCGAGCATTTTCGGAGTGAACCCCGATGGCACTTACGCGTTCGGCGGGGGGACCGCTTATGCCCCGGCTGATATTCTCTCGGCCAGCGGCCAGCACGACATCAATGTGGGTGCTCCCCTTCCGGACACGCTCTCGGGATTCCTTACGGGTACACCTTTCTCTTACAACACCACGGTGCCCGCGTTCTATACGGCGGTCGGGGATCACTTTGATGAGGTCAGCATGCAACGCTCCGCGTACAACTTCTACTTCCAGGATGCCTGGAAGATCTCGCCGCGCTTCACGCTGAACTACGGCCTGCGTTACGAAGCGGACAGCCGCATCAAGGAACCCTTGCGGCGTACCTCGACGATCCGGTTTGTGGACGCGCAGGGCAATCCCGCCCCGCCCTGGAAGGCGGGAGCGCAGGAAATTGTGCTGCTTAATCCGCAGCCTCCTTACGGACGGGACTTGAATGGCTGGGGGCCACGTGTTTCCACGGAGTGGCAAGCCGCTAGCAACACCGTGCTGCGGGCCGGCGGCGCGATCACGACCTTTCTCCCGAACCTCTTTTGGATGAACTTCCTCACGGGCGGCTTTCCCTTCATCGTCAATCCCTACCTCACGGCATTACCGGGTGCACCTGTGCCCTTCGAAGACGCTGTCACGGCCTTTCAATTGCCTACCCTTTACACGACCGCGGGCCAGGAGGCGGTTCCCGGTGGCAACACTCGAATCGTTCCGCCCAACACCCTGCTCGATATGCCGCGCTTCCAGGCGGACCTCTCCGCCCTGACGCCCGGCCACCAGCCACAACCCCTTGCCATGGCGGGCATGGCCCCGGACATCCGCAACGGCTATATCGGCAGCTATACGGCGAGCCTCGAGCACACCCTGAAAGACGTAATCCTCAGCGCCTCCTATGTGGCCACCATGGGTGTGAAGCTTGAAAACATCGCCAGCCCGAACAGCTACAGTGGCGCCTCACCCCAGTTCGCACGCTACACGCAATTCAACTCCTTGGGCCAGATCACGGGCGGCTACGGCCCGGAGATGCTGGTGACCACCGGTTCCCACTCCACCTATCACGCCTTGCAGCTTTCAGCTTCCAAGAACACGCCGCGTCTGGGATTAGGCTTCCAATCCAGCTACACCTTCAGCAAGTCGATCGACGATACCAGCGCCGTCGTGGACGGCTATGGTGGGCCCTCCGGAACCATCATCCAGGCCGTCCCCCAAGACCCCTGGAATCCCGGAGCCGACAAGGGGCCCTCAACCTTTGACGTCACCCACGCCTTCACGACCAGCGTTATCCAGGTTCTGCCTTTCGACCGTGTGAAGTTCCTCCACCCCCTGGGAAGGAAGCTCACATCGGGCTGGCAGGCGCTGAACATCACCACGCTCACCAGCGGCTCACCGTTTTCGGTTTATTCCGGAATTCAACAGACCGGAGTGGGTGCGGGAGGTGGGGATCGGCCTGATCAGGTTGCCACTCCGGATTTCTCCACCGCGCGGGCGATCCGGGAGGATTACTTCGGGCGGGGCGCCGACAATGCCTCCTTCTTTTCCATCCCGATCGGTGTCCCGGGTGGCACCGGACCCAACCAGGGGCGCTTCGGAACCTTGGGGCGCAACACTTTCCGCGGCCCCGGCCTCCACAATCTTGACTTCGCATTGATCAAGGATACGACCCTGGGCAGCCGCGCAGGTTCGGAGCCCGTAACGCTGGAGTTCCGGGCGGAGTTCTTCAACACTTTCAACTTGGTTAACTTCGGCCTGCCCATAAACATCCTGCGGGGCTCGGGCTTCGGGGACATCAATCGCACCGCCGGGACTTCCCGCCAGATTCAGTTCTCGCTGAAATTGATCTACTAACCCGAATTTCTCACCACGCTGGGACCCTTTTTTTTGGGGGCCGCAATGGGACCGCGCGCGTGGACACTGGCAACCGGCCTGCCATCGCCGTCCAGGTGACGATTCACGCTTGACGAAGTCTGCCCCTCGGGAGCAATCTTGTACGGACTTGCTATCCCGCCCTGCAAGTTGGGTGTGGAACAAGCCCCCGGTTTGGTCTATACCTGCCAGGCCCTTAGGGATTTAATCTCTTGAAGCTTTCCAAAAACAGTCTCTTTCTCTTCGGTCTCAGCTTGCTTTTCTATGTGGTTGTAGCCTCAGGCGCAGCGCAAACTGCTCCCGCCTCCTGGCAGGGTACGTTGCGCGACGCCGGCGGAAAGGTTATGGCCGGAGCGCAGGTGGAGTTGCGCGAGGCTGGGTCGGGTCGCACCTTCACGGCCACCACCAATGCTCAGGGGGCTTTCAGCTTGCCGGAATTGCCGGCGGGGAATTATACGGTGCGCATCCGCTGGCACGCCAAGACCGCCGCGGCACGCGAGGTGCTGAAAATCGGGCCGGGAAACCACCTCGACTCTTCTGTGAAGATTGCCCGGTCGGGCGGATGGCTGGTCCTCCAGACTTCCACCGTGGGAGAGGAGGCGCAGGCGAGTGGCGGGGAGAGACTCTCCAGCCGTCAGGTTTCCGAGCTGCCTTTGAACAAGCGTGACTTCAGTCAACTGCTGCTGCTGGCGGCCGGCACCATGACGGATACGAACGGCTCGGCGAATTTCAC
>PMYF01000014.1 GCA_003171295.1 Acidobacteriota bacterium
CAATTGTGAAGGACTACTAGCAGGGCATCCCTTGCGTTGCGGATCACCTCTTGCGTTTTCCTGGCCCAGCCCTGGAGATTGCCGTTCAAGGCACGGAAGAACGACTCGACCTGGCTGCCGGAGGCTGGCTGGTCGGTAAAGACATCGGCCCGCAACGCCTGAGGCACATCGACGAACAGGAACTTCTCAGGCGACTTCGCATTCTGAAAAGCCTCGCGCAATCCTCGGGTGGCCTCCGGCAGCGACCGGGTCTGCCAGGCCAACTCCGGCAGGCCCTTGACCATGGCAAACAGGGCGCGGACCACGGGCACGGTCGCCGGCTTGACATGGAGTCCCTTTGCCAACCGGTCGACCACTGCGGCTCGCCCACCCGTCACATGACACCCCGCAACCGCGAAGAGTTCCGGCCGGCGGATGAGCACCTCGAAATCCGCTACTCCTGGTTCGGGGATGAAGGTGCGGTCTCGATAGAGGGTGGTTTCGTCCCGGTACGCCATCATGAAGGCGCAGAGGATCGCGGGATGCAGGCCTTCGCGAAGGCCATACGGGGGCGCCGACAAGACCTTGAACGCTTCAACCACCGGCATCGGCTCCGGCCGCACCTTGAAAACCATGTCATGCAGCGCCTTCCAGCACGGCCCCAGATTGTGCTTGCGCCCCTTGTTCGGCGGCGAGAACCTCCATTTGCCGGATTCGTCCTGGCCATGGATGCCGGTGGCCGCCAGAACGGACTCATACATGCTCCGCTCCGGTGGGTAGCCCTCAATGCCCAGCAAAGGCTCTTCGGGATGCAACAGCATTCTCTCGATGAGGTTTCGACGCGCCGCGGCTGCCGCCGATGACAGGGACCGGCGCGATATCAGTTCATTACGAACGCGGGGCGAGTCCGCGTAGATCTTGTCGCAGACCTCCGACAGGAACTCCGAGACGTCTCTAGGGGTGGCAGCCTTCTGCGGGTGGCCATCATGGAACCATAGGCATCCGCTGCCGATGGGCTCCGGCCTGGGGTCCAGAAGGCCACCGAGGTTCCTGATGAGAATTTGCTCTGCCTCCGTGATGCGTAAGGCGACCTCTCTACGCGCGACGCGGTCGTCCCGCAACTCGGGGGTATTGTCCCAGACCCATCTCAGCGAACCCAGTTCGGTCACCGCGGCCCGCAATTCGCCAATCTGCTGCGGGATTGCGAACAGGACATTCTTTGGAGCAGAGGCATCCTGCGCCTTGCGGCGGAAATCCTCGGCTGCAGATCCCGATTCCGCCAGGCATACAATGACCTTGCCGTCGGCATCGGAATCCGACGTTATGGCCATCTGAAGATCGTCGGGTCGGTCAACGTAGCCTACATCGTAGTAACGCAACGCGCCCGTTTCGAAACTGTGCTTCCTCGCAACCAATGGGCGCTTGGGCAGATAGCGCTGCACACTGCCCGCGAGATCGAGCGCATGGCGCAGCTTCCGCTGGCCTTCCGCGATGCGCTCTTCGACGTCAACATCGCTGCCTTCCCAGATTCGGTAGGTCTCGTTGAAGCGACGATAAGTGACAACCGACTGCTCCTGCAGCAGTTGAAGAGCATTCTTCATGGCATTGCTGAATCGAGGGGTATCCTCCACGGCAATGCCAACAACGGCCTCCGATGCACGCAGGTGACAGAACTCACCCAGCGCGTTCAGAATCCCGATCGTCTTAACGAGATCACGGTGAATGGGCTCCAGAGCCTCTTTACGATCAAGCAGGTCGATCGCCTCGATCCATCTCCTCGCATGGGGCTGCCGGTACAGACCGGCGCCCAAATTGCGGGTGAAATAGTCAAACAAGTCTGATAGCCTAACAAACAAGGGCGCCGCGGGGTCGAGCGTATGCGTACGGATGAATTCCTGGAATGCATTGGGCTCAAGGCTGCTGAGGTAAGAGAACAGCGACCTCTCGTTTTGCGCGAACCGGCGGAACAAGTACGGCATGGCAACCAAGCTCACCGGGTGGAGCGGATAGGCCGCAAGTGCCGCGTCCAGGAAATCCGCCTGAGACATCCCCGGAGGCATGACATCGCGCTTCACGGAGTTCAGCACAATCTCTTTGACCCTGAGCCTAACGCTGTCGGGCAGCCCGGGCTTCTTCCACCGCAACGCTTTTCCGATTAAGCGCATGACCTGCTCGGCCGGCTCAAGGAACGGAATGTCCTCGAAGCGCCCCTGGATCTTCGCCCACTCGCGTCGAGTGCCAAGATCGAGGTGCTGGCCGTATTCCTCAAAAGATTGGTGGAGCAGCCCGACAACAAGGAGAGGGTTGTTCGCACTTCTGACAGCATACTCCGCCAGTTCCTGCAGCACATAAACATCACCCCGCTTCGGATGGCGCGCCGCATACTCGAAAAGCTTGCCCAGTTCATCCACTATCAGGAGGGTGCCGGCATAACCAGCCGCCCGCCCTACTTCGGAGAGGTGAGCGATCGCCTCAACCACACGACGAGAGTCCAAGCCATCACCGGACCCATGACTCTTCAGGAGGGCCGCAAGATTCCGACCGGCGGCTGCAAGTTTCCGGTCCTCGATCAAGGCAAGAGATGAAAGGATGCCCTCGGCGATACACTGAGAAGCGGGGGCGCGCCGAGCCGTCACGAGAATCGGAAGCATGCCCTTCTTCGCGTTCTTACCGACAGTGATTTCACCTAATCGCCGAGCGAGATGCGGGTCCGCCTCCGCCAACTCCCGATACGCCTCCTTGCCGTGCGCACCGCCAGGGCACATCACCCGTGTCAAGAAGACCGCAAACGACGACTTGCCGACACCATAGGGTCCGGTTAGAGTCCACGCTCGGGTCAAAGAAGCGGGGGCAAGCCCCTCGGATAGTCGCTGCAACACTTCCCTTGCGGTTGGAGTTACAATGTAATCCCCGTTCAACTCGCTGCCCGAGTAGTCCTTCTCAAGGTTGGTTGAACGGAGGAATCGCCGCCCTACTTCGATGCGTTCCGCGAGCATGTGTTGTTCAGGGATCATCTTGCGCCGATTCCACAATAGTAGTCTTTGAGCAAGTCCATTGGATTCTGCTTACGCCGTTGGTAAATCTGCTTCAGCCCTGCCGTCTCGTCCAGCGCGATGGCACCCTTTGAACCGTCCTCCAACTCTTCGACGTATTCGATCAGGCTGTTCTCGTCCAGCTTGAACACTTGGCCAGGACTGCCTGTCCCGTACATGCACTCCTGGATACTCATCGTACT
>PMYF01000383.1 GCA_003171295.1 Acidobacteriota bacterium
CACAAAGACTCGCCACGGGTTTCTTGTCCGCCCACACTTTCGCTTGCAGAAACAACATCCATGTCCAGACCTTGCAAACAGACAGGTCACTTTAATCAAAAATCGGTATAATACTAGTTTAGCAATCGCAGAAGTCAAGAACTTTAGTCATCCAATGCATTTTAGGCGAGAGCCGCATCGGCGCCCCAGAAGGCACGGTGAGGGACACCCCAATGGACGAGTCACAACTTCAGGACGTCTTGAAGCGCATCTACGCGCGCGGGCAGATTTCGCGGGCGGGCTTGGCGCAAGAATTGGATCTGGCTCCCAGTTACATCAGTCTCATCGCGCGCGAATTGCTGGCCAGTGGATCGGTGTGTGAAAGCGGCATGGCTCCTTCCCGGGGCGGCCGACCGGGCAGGCTCCTGCAGATTAATCCGCAACTGGCGCATTTGATCGGCGTCGATATCGGCACCGTAAACTGTCGCGTGCTTGTGACGGATTTCCTTGGCCAAATCCTGGCCTTTCAGACGTTTCGTTCCCAGGCGCTGAAAGGTCCGGGGCCTTTACTGGGTTTGATTCACCGCGAAATTGAGGGCTATCGGCGCACCTTCCCCAGCATCCGGGCCATCGGCGTTGCGCAGTCAGGGGTGATTGAGCGGGTCACCGGCACCTTGCTTTTCTGGCCCAAGGTCCGGGGCTGGCAAGACGTTCCGCTGAAAGCGCTCCTGGAGCGTGAACACGGACTGCCCACCATCGTGGAAGACTCGGCGCGCACCATGGCCGTGGCCGAGCAGGCGTTTGGGCAAGGGCAGGGCCTGCAGAACTTCGTGCACGTCATGGTGGGAACGGGCCTGGGCGCCACCCTCTTTGTGGGCGGCGAGTTGTACATCGGCTCCTCCGGCCTGGCGGGCGAACTGGGTCACACTACCATCGATGAGAATGGCCCGCTCTGTTCTTGCGGGAATCGCGGCTGCCTGGAAGTCTATTCCTCCGGTTGGGCGATCATCCACCGCGTGCGCACGGCGCTGACCGACGGCGTGACCTCCACGCTGGCCCCAGCGCTGGAGGAGCATCCGGGTGAGTTGTCGCTAGAGATGATCGTGGAGGCGGGCAAGTCCGGGGATCGCTTGTCGCAGACCGTCCTGTCGGAAGCCGCCGCCCACCTGGGAACCGCCCTGGCCGGAATGGTCAACGTCCTGAATCCCGAGAAGATTATCCTGGGGGGGCCCTTGCCGCGCGTCGCCGGCGATACCTTCCTAGACCCTCTGCTCTACTTCCTCCGAGCCCGCGCTTTCCAGCGCTCCGTCAGCGCTACCCAAGTCGTCATCTCGCAACTGGACGAGAAAGCCTCCGCCTTGGGCGTCGTCGTCATGCTCGCCCGAGAACTCCTGGGAAAACTCGCCGGGCCAAAATCCCCACCGCCCCCGCGCGGTGGAATTCCGGCTATACCGTAGAGTACTTCTTGCAGAGTGCCTTGATCTTGCTGACGAGCTTGGGGACTGCAGTCAGAGGATCCTCCCCGCCTTCGTACTCTGCGGACATGTAACCTTTGTAACCAGCTTTGGAGAATATCTGCCACACCCGATCGAGATCGATGGGCTGCTCGCCGCGATCGAAGTGGTCCCGGATGTGGGTATGGGTTGCGAAAGGCACGCACATCTCGATCTGCGCGTACTCATTTTCGAGAAAGTGGGTGATGTCCAGGTTACACCCGGCAAAAGGGGAATTCACTCGACGCAGAATCTCCAGAATGGTAACAGCCCTGGACGTGATGCCGCCATGGCTCTCGATCCCCAGAGTAATCCCTTTTTGGGCGGCGTAGTCACAAGCGGGTTTCATGATTTCAACCACCCACTGAATACCCTGTTCCTCCGTGGCCCCCTTCGGAACCAGCCCCCCGAACACGCGCAAGTGCGAGGCCCCCAGCCTTTCGGTGACATCAACCCAATTCTTGATCTCCGCGACCGTCGCGGCGCGCTTGGCAGGGTCAGCCTGGCACATTTCCGTCCCGGCGCCGACCCCAGAAAAAGGCAGGCCATTCTTGAAGGCCAAGTGGCGTAAGCTCACCAGGTAGGCAGGGTCAGTGGATTTCAGGTAGTACGCTGTCATGTCGACTCCAGCGACACCCATGTCCACAGCCTTGAGGATGAACTCCTCCATCGTCATCTTGCGTGAATCCAGATCCAGGTACTTATCGTAGGAATAGGCACAGCAGCCCAAGAGTAAGCGTGGCATAGCTGCCTCGGGACTGCTCTTTGTCTGCGCGCTGCCTCCGGGCGCACCGAAACCTATCGAACCCACTGCCGCCATTGTTGCTGTTTTCAGAAAATCCCTGCGGTACGGTCCGTGACTCATTCTCGCCCCTCCAGATTGCCCCGTTCCTATACTCCCTTTGGTTTGGCAAGTCAACTTACAGGAGCCTGAATTTGGGGAACTAAGCTTCCTCGCCCTTCCCTTCCCGGGTGTACTGCCAGTACGCCTCTGCCCCGCCGCTGGAACCGCGATCTACCGACCCGTCTGAGCTAATCAACTCCGCGGGAATGATTCTCACGATCGCGCCAGCCGGGCCCTTAATACGCGGCATCAGCGAAACAATCTGCCCCAGATCATAACCCGTCGTACCAACCCAAAAGAGTTGGCGTGGACTGGCCTCAAGCTCTCAAAGGCCTGCACGAGCGGAGCAGCACAGCAGCGCTCATGCAATTTCACTACCGGGCGTGCCCCTGGAGGTAAGAGACAACCTCTTGAGTCAGATCCTCCTCAACTTGCTCGGTGAAGGGGCAGGTGTGGGTCTCATAGCCGCCTTCACCGAAGGCTTTCCGCGTAGCCAGATAACCCAGCCAGCCGTTCGCATACCCGAAGTAGAAAGTGTGCGGGAAGGGGGAGCGCTCCCGCACGTTCATGGAGATCTCGCAGAATAGCTCGACCGGCGCCGACCAGAGCGCCAGGTCTTCATTGACGATCAGGAATCGCACCGGGAGCCGGATGATTCCGTTGGCGCCCTTGTCGGCTTCGAGGTAGTTGCCCAGAGAAGCGTCCCAGCCGAACCCCTTCCGGCGGGGTGTCTCCACGAACTCTTGGCCTGCCCGGAAGCGGACCTCAGGGGCGACTACGAGGGCACGGCTTCCAGCCAAGATCCGATCGCCAAGGAGCACGTTGAATTCGGTGATGTGAGCGGCCTCGAAATCCTCCTGAACGGTGTAGATGGGCGCGAGGTTGCCGGCCGCCCCATTGATGAACAGCACTGGGCACCCGATCTTCTCCTCCACATAGGCGGTCACAATCCCCGGAGCATCACCGCTGATCAGCTTGTTCTGTGGGCCGAGAGCCGTTCCGTGCATCGCATAGTTCGCGATCAGGGCGATGGGCGAGCCGTCCGGGCGCTCCACGCGGAGCAGGCCGATCTGCCGGTCCGCGGGGCCGTCCGGATTCAAGCCGAGGGAAATCCGCCCTTCGGGGTCACGCGCCCGGCGATTGATATTGGCAGTCGAGAAACCAGTACCGATGGCGAGGCGCGCTGGGGCGAGTTTGCTCCTGGCCTGCTTGATGCCGTCGATCAGCGCCTTCTCTACGAAGGCCGTGTATTCCTGGTCCGGTTCGTGCGTGTAGCGCTCCGGCATCATGAGTTTCGGCAGCCCATGGGGCCCCACCTCCGGAGCTGAGTGCGTGTGCGTGACCGTCCACCAAATCTGCAGGGGCTCAATTCCCGTCTCCCGCTTCAACTGCGCGGTGACGTCGTCGTAAACCGAAGGAGCGAACAAGCAGAGGTCGGAAGATACCAGGAAGAACTGCGTGTGGCCGTCGTCCATAGCGATAATGCGGTGAAAGAGGTGGTCGTGTACACCGGTTGACTGCCGGGCCGGGTAACCCGCCAGCCACTTGCTGGTCGAGGGAGTGATGTCCATCTTGACGGCCGCGGCGGAGAAGTCCGCGCCTCGGGCGCCGTTGCCCACTGACAACAGAACGCCAAGGATAAGAACTGCACAACTCCCTGGTAGTCTCTTCTCGCTACCGCGCATAAGAATCCTCCTGGGCAGGTTTCTTCGTTCTTTTCGGTTTGGATGCCCCGCACATTTCCCGAAACAGTTTGCACC
Source organism: Acidobacteriota bacterium (assembly GCA_003171295.1). Classification (GTDB taxonomy): domain Bacteria; phylum Acidobacteriota; class Terriglobia; order UBA7540; family UBA7540; genus Bog-366. The sequence goes on from PMYF01000383.1 coordinate 4,077, forward strand.
TCTTTCAAAAAACACGCAAATGCAGTCTTGTAACCCCAATGACACGACATACGTCTCTGCAATCGGGAAGCGAGTAGTGTTGACACCTGATAATCGTGGGAACGATGAACTTCGGCACAGCTCCAACCAGCAGAAGCCTCTGACCGCCGGGCTGCCAAACAGGGGGGACAGGCGGATGGGAGGACTCGAAAAGGAAGACTTCGTAATTCTCGTCCTTTCAATCATACTGGTTGTCGCCACGATCTGGCTGGCCACACGGGTGCTTTAAACCCCCTTCTATTCCAATTTCAAAATTCCAAAGCGGCAGCTCATGCAGGGATCGAGAGCGCAAAACCCCTGGCTGTATCGGAGCACAGCCATCCAGCGTAGAAGCGGCGCGGCCTGTGGGGTGGGAAGAGCGTGTCAGGTATCGAGGGCAGCGTACTGTGAAATCATCTGCACAGCCATCTTGCCATAATGGATTTGACCCTTCTACAGCGTTGACGCAGGCCAAGCGCCACGCCCAGGGCACCATTTTTGTGTTGCTGCCCACCACCCCCACAGTGCTAGGATGAGGGTGCATCAGAGCCCATAATCAGTTCGGGCCAGGGCGACCGACAAAAACCATGTTGCGCAAAAGTTGGCGAGGAGCATTCTCGCGAGAGAGAATCCTGCCTCGTAGGTTGGATGCGCGCCTGGAGATTCTCGCAAGCGAGGGCCGAGTTCGAAACAGAAGCAGATGCACCGGTAAGCCGTCCAGGTGGACGGGCATTAGTGCCGTGCGCGCTGAACCCTTGGGTGGAGGATAGATGAAACGTACGTTGAAAGCCGTAGGAGTTAGCATCTTCCTCGTCGTCGTGCTCCTGGTGGGATTCATCGGATTGACCATCGGCTGGCAGCCTTTCCTCGGACCGCGGGCGCGACCGCTGACGAGTCGCACTTTCGAAAGAACCCCTCAGCGGCTGGAGCGCGGGCGCTACCTGGCCGACGGCCTGCTCGGCTGCATGGATTGCCACAGTGTGCGCGATTGGTCGAAGCACGACGTTCCAGTCGTGAACAACATGATGGGCGCCGGCGATATCTTCCCGGCCAAGGGGCTGCCCGGCAGGATGGTGGCTTCGAATCTCACACCTGACCCCGAAACCGGTGTCGGCAATTGGACGGATGACCAACTGGCACGCGCTATCCGCGAAGGCATTGGCCATGACGGCCGCGCGCTGTTTCCCTTGATGCCGTACGAGGACTTCCGCCACCTTTCCGACGAAGACCTTGCCTCCGTCATCGTTTTCCTGCGCTCGCTCGCGCCTGTACGCCACTCGCTGCCTAAGACGGAGATCATTTTTCCGGTGAAGTACCTGATCCGCAGCATCCCTCAACCACTCACCGGACCGGTACCAGAACCGGACCTTTCCACACCCGTAAAGCGCGGCGCCTTCCTGGTGGCCGTCGGGGGATGCGGAGATTGCCACACCCCGATGAAGCGTGGCCAGCCGCTTAAGGGTATGGAGCTGGCGGGCGGCGAAATCTTCGAAGGGCTGTGGGGACGTGCCGCCACCGCCAACATCACACCCGGTCCCTCGGGCCTCTCCTACTACGACGAGGCGCTGTTCGTAGAGGTGTTGCGCACCGGGTTTGTCAAAGCCCGCAAGCTCAGCCCCATCATGCCTTCCTGGGCATTCCGCAACTTGACCGACGAAGACCTCAAGGCCATCTATGCCTACCTGCGCACCGTCAAACCGGTGAAGCACCGCGTGGATAACACGGAAGCGCCCACGCTGTGCAAGGTATGCGGGAAAGTGCACGGGCTGGGGAGCCAGAACTGAGCCGGGCCGGGAGACCGCCCCGGCTTCAGACTTCTACCATTCTTCAACGTTTTTCCCCTTCGCAAACGTGCGCGGCAGGGTGCGCCGGGCAGCAGCCTCCCATTGACAACGGCAGCCAACGGATTCCCCAACTCCACAAATTTCAAGATTGTGTGTTAGCATAGCCGGACACATAGGAGGATCGCATTCCATCTCTAAACCATAGATTGAGAGTCATTCCGCTCGGAGGTCTGGGCGAATTCGGCATGAATATGATGGCGTACGAGTTTGACGACCACATGCTGATCGTCGACTGCGGCATCATGTTTCCCGACGCCGAACTGTTGGGCGTGGACATTGTCGTCCCAGACCTGAACTATGTCCGCGAAAACCGCGACCGCGTGCGAGCCATTCTGCTGACGCACGGCCATGAAGACCACATCGGCGGCCTGCCCTACCTGCTGGAAGAAGTCAACGCGCCGGTCTACGGCACACGGTTCACACTGGCGCTGGCCCGCTCCAAGCTAGTGGAACACGATCTGGCCGAAAGCGCCGACCTGCGCGAAATGCGCCCTCGCGAGCCGTTTGAGGTGGGGCCGTTCCGGGTGGAGTTCATCCACCTGACGCACAGCATCATCGACTCCGGCGGGCTGGCGCTGACCACGCCGCTGGGCACGGTGATTCACACCGGCGATTTCAAGTTCGACCCCACACCCACCGACCAGCGCGTGAGCGACTTGCACACGCTCGCCGACTACGGGCGGCACGGAGTGCTGGCGCTGTTCGCGGATTCGACGAATGTGGAGCGCCCGGGCCTGACGCCGTCGGAGCGCGCCGTGAGCCAGCGCTTGACGCAGATCATGACGGAAGCCAAGGGACGCGTGCTGATCTCCTGCTTTGCGACGTCCATGCATCGCCTGCAAATCGTTGCGGACCTGGCTTACCGGCATGGCCGCAAGCTCTGCTTTGTGGGCCGGAGCATGTTCCAGAACTCCGAGATCGCCATGCAGATGGGCAGGCTACAGGTACCGCCCGGTCTGCTCGTGCCGCCCCAGGACCTTCGCAAGCTGCCGCCCAACCAGGTGGCTATTGTGCTTGCGGGTAGCCAGGGCGAACCGATGTCGGCGATGGCGCGCGTGGCAGTGTCAGGCCATCGCTGGATCTCCGTCGAACCCGGCGATGAGGTTGTGCTGAGCGCGCGCGTGATTCCGGGCAATGAGAAGGCTATCTTCCGCATGCTTGATCACCTGTACCGCCGGGGCGCCCACGTGCATTACCACGACGGCAGCCAGCCCCCCGTGCACGTCTCCGGGCACGGCAGTGCGGAAGAATTGAAATTGATGCTCAACCTGGTGCGTCCCAAATATTTCATACCCATCCATGGGGAGTACCGGCAACTCTGGCGGCATCTGGAAATGGCCAAGGAGCTGGCCGCGGTCTCTGAGGAAACCCTTCTGATTGAAAGCGGCGACGTGCTGGAGTTCGATGAACAGGGCGTGCACCGCCGGGGCCGCGTGCCCGTGGGCCGCATCTGCATCGATGTGGGCACGTTCGACGAAGTGGAGGAAATCATCCTCAAGGAGCGCCGCCACATCTCTGCCGACGGCATCGTGATTCCCATCCTCGCCATCAACGAGCATACAGGCATGCTCGAAACGCAACCGGAAATCGTCTCGCGGGGGTTTGTTCCACTCGACGAAGCGCCCGAATTGGTGGAAAGCGCGCGC
>PMYF01000607.1 GCA_003171295.1 Acidobacteriota bacterium
CGCCACGCGTGTTGTTAATTGGGAAGAAGACTGGGTAACAGGTCAGTTCGCCAGAAGTGACGCTTTTTCCCTGCGGCTGTTCGCAAGAACTAAAGAGGCTACGGTATGTGGTTTCCGAGTCTGGCCACCTGGGGTTGGGCGACGTCGTTCTACCCTACGCTGTCAGAACGAAGCTAACCCCGGCGAACTTTGTCAATATACGGTTACGCTGTGGGCCTCTGCTACCTGCTGTCGTCCGCGTTCCCTCACCTCAGCTCGCACCTGCTCAGCCTGCTCAGGGGTAAACTTGAAGGCGCCCAGCGGAGGAGCTTCATAGTCCCTCCGTTGCCAGCGTTCCCGCATGATCCCGGTGGGAAAATGCCCCTGTTGCCCGAGCACCAGGTGGCCGATTTCATGTGCAACGGCAGGCCGAGTCCAGCGCACAGCAGTGCGGCGCCGAACCTGATGTGACGCGTCGCGTAGAGGGCGCGCAAACGTTTACGCATCCCCACCGAAAGGACACGATTCACAGCGTCCTTTCGGTGATTAACCGGCCAGGCGACATCCTCCAAAGCATCGGCGGGATTGCGAAGGGGTTGAATTTAGGTATCTGTAACTTGCTATCGCTCTTCCTCATCATCTGGCAGCCGGGTATGAACACGGGTCACAAAGACGCCACCCGAGAGTATAACGCTGGGGGTTCTCTGGGCGTCTACAATTGTGGTGGCGATAGCGTGTGGATGTGGCCAATCCCTCTCATTTCGTGACGCAATTGCCCTGGTGATTACGAAGTCATCCACGGCGGACGCCTTGGTGCCGTCCGGCCTTGTGACAATGCGGGTGATAACGCCGGTGCCGTCGCAATTCACGGTGTAAGTTCCCGTGCTCAAAACGGTTCCAACAGTTCTTTCTCCAGTTGTTGACCCAGGCGTGGGCTGGTTAAGGACGCCGGTTGACGTTAAATTGCCTTTTCCATCTAAAGACTCTATCCGGAGTCCAAGTGCTACGTTAGCGCCATAGTTGACGATCACTGCATAGGAGCCCTGAAGGCTTGCAAGGTTGTATTGGCAACCAGGGTCCTGCGCGTTTGCGGCAGACACGCCGAAGAAGATAGTGAAAACTAACACTGCTGCGACAAACAAGCTTTTCTTGCTGAACATGGTTTTTCCTCTCCTTAGTCAAGATTTTTGTTATTTGGAATCCCGCATAACTGAACTGGGAACATTTGTAACCTGAGAAGTCCCTTCTGTCTTCACTAACCGCTGCTGCAAGCTGGTCAACGACCAACCCTCGATCGTCTTGGGCAGCACCAACCGTTGCCATAGATTCCCCAGATTGTATGCGATTAGACTCAACCAAAGCCGATACGCAGGTTTGGGTCTACCGAACTGGCTCGGGCTGACGGCGGGAGACCCAACCGACCGAAGGCTAAGATGCAACCGAAGCTCAGGAGATTCTTGATTACCCCGTTCATGTCGTCCTCCCCCACGGGCTGCGTGGTGGGACGACTCTGCATCAGTTCAGAAGGCCCATAAATGCACTGCAAGTGAACCCTATGGCAACCGTCGGTGAACTGTCATGCAATTGAGGACAGAGGACTTATGCGAGGCTGTGAACCAGCGGTAGCTGAAAACTCGGGAGCTGATTCACGATAAAGATTGGCCGGATGGCAGACTTCGCCCACGGGCAAACGCCGAAACCTCTGTGCCCTTTGCTTTCCGCGTCCCCGAATAGGAGGTTTGATTTCGTTTACCGCTTGTATTATTACCGGGACGTTTTAGAATGGAGCCGGCACCAAGCGACTATCTCGTCTGACAGCTTCCATACGTAGAGGGGGGTACTCATGCCAATGGATGAACCCACCCCAAACCGGCAGGTGGTGCGTTTCGGGGTCTTTGAACTGGACCTCAAGGCGGGAGACCTGCGCCGCAGCGGCGTGCGGATCAAATTGCAGGAGCAGCCTTTCCAGATTCTGCGACTCCTGCTGGGGCGTCCCGGCGACGTGGTCACGCATGATGAGATCATCCACCTACTGTGGCCCAATGGCACGATTGTTGAGTACGAACACAGCGTCAAGACTGCTGTCAAAAAGCTTCGCCAAGCCTTGGGCGACGACGCTGACATACCTCGCTATGTAGAGACGCTGCCCCGGCGCGGCTACCGGTTCATATATCCCGTCGAGGACGGAGGCAAGGCAATTCCCCCCGGCAAGGCACCCAAGGCCGACGCCATGCCTCCCTTCGAAGCTCCACCGGCCGATTTGGTGGGGAGCACCGTTTCCCACTATCGAATTCAGGAGGAGATTGGCAGCGGGGGAATGGGCATCGTGTACCGGGCGGAGGACGTCAGTCTGGGCCGCTCAGTGGCGCTGAAGTTCCTTCCCCTGGAACTGACGACAGATCCCAAGGCCCTGGGCCGATTCCAGCGCGAGGCCCGCACCGCCTCCGCCCTCAGTCATCCCAACATCTGTACGATCTACGAAGTGGGCGAGCACGAGGGCCGCCCCTTCATCGCCATGGAACTCCTGGAAGGGCAGACGCTTAAAGGTTACCTTTCAGGAAAGCCGCTTCCCGTCGATCAAATCGTAAGCCTCTCCAGCCAGATTGCCGACGCCCTGGAGGCGGCGCATGCAAAGGGGATCATCCATCGGGACATCAAGCCAGCGAATATCTTTGTCACCCCGCGAGGTCAATCCAAGGTTCTCGACTTCGGCCTGGCGAAAGTAGCGCCGTCGTCCTCGGGGGCTCCCGGTGCCGGCCAGAGGCCGGCGCTACCATCCGCGGCGGAGGAGTCACTGACCGGTCTGGGCGGGGCGGTGGGTACGGCCGCCTATATGTCGCCGGAGCAAGCGCGGGGCGAAGAACTCGACGCACGCGGGGACCTCTTCAGCTTTGGCGCGGTGCTTTATGAGATGGCGACGGGGAGGCAGCCGTTCGCGGGCAAGACCTCGGCGGTGATCTTCAATGCGATTCTGAGCCAAGCGCCGGTCTCTCCCCTTAGCCTGAATCCCAGCCTGCCTCCCAAGCTCGAAGAGATCATCAATAAGGCGCTGGAGAAGGAACGAGACATTCGTTACCAGCACGCCTCCGATTTGCGCGCCGACCTCCGACGCTTGAAACGCGATATGGATTCGGGGTCAGATAAGACCGCTCTCACAACCCCGGGAAGCACGGTGGTAAAACGACCCCTGCTCGCTCATCGCTGGGTGCTTTCAGCCGCGCTTGCCGTGGTTCTCATTGCACTTGCTGGAACGGGTGCCTACCTGTACCTTAGGCGAAGCGAGCAGATCGACTCGATCGCTGTCTTGCCATTTGCAAACGTGGGCGGCGATCCCAACACCGAGTACCTCAGCGACGGCATTTCCGAGAGCCTGATCAACAGCCTTACGCAATTGCCCAACCTGAGAGTAGTGCCGCGCAGTGTGGCAATTCGCTACAAGAAAAAGGATGTAGACGCCCAAAAGGTGGGGAAGGATCTCAACGTCCGTTCGATACTCATGGGGAGAATCGTTCAGCATGGCGACAGTCTGAACGTCCAGACCGAGCTGGTGGATACAGAAAAAGTATCTCAGCTCTGGGGGGCTCAGTACAATCGCAAGCTCGCAGACATCCAGACCGTGCAGGAGGAAATCGCCAAGGAGATTTCGGATAAGCTGCGATTGCGGCTGACGGGCCAAGAGCAGAAGCTCCTGACCAAACGCCCCACCGAAAACGCCGAGGCGTATCAGCTCTACCTGAAGGGTCTCTATCACTGGGACAAGCGGACGGAAGAGGCGTACAAGAGAGGCATTCAGTGTTTCAATCAGGCCATCGAGAGGGACCCAGGCTTTGCGTTGGCTTACGTCGGGCTGGCCGAATGTTACAACGGCCTCGTCAACGGCAGCTATTCCGCACCCAGGGATGTTTGTCCCCAGGCGAAAGCGGCGGCACTCAAGGCTCTCGAACTGCAGGAGAACCTCCCTGAAGCCTACAATTCGTTGGCGTTTGTAACCGAAATTCTCGACTGGAACTGGCATGAAGCGGAAAAAGGGTACAAACACGCCATCGAACTCAAATCGAACTATCCGATAGCTCACCTTTGGTATGGCATTTACCTGGATTCGATGGGACGGTTTGATGAAAGCCTGCTTGAATATAAGCGAGCGCTGGAACTCCAACCGCTATCCCCCGTCATCAACAGCCAAATCGGATTCCATTATTACTTGGCACGCCAGTATGAACCGGCAGCTAAACAGCTGATCGCAACATTGGAATTGGAACCTAATTTTCCCTTTGCGCACGCCCATCTGGGGTCGACTTATCGCCTGAAACCAACTCTCGGCAATGCCGTCGCGGAATATCAAAGGGCAGTGGCCCTTGATAAAGACAGCCCGCGTTATGTCGCGATGCTCGGGAGCGCTTATGCGACAGCCGGCAAGCGGAGCGAGGCACTACAGATACTCAGCGACTTGCAGGAGTTGTCGAAGCGCAAGTACGTCGATCCAGTCTTGAGGGTATATCTTCTTGCCAGCATGGGAAGGAAAGAGGAGGCCATTGCCGCGTTGGAAAGTGGTTATGAGGATCATTCCTACTTGATGCGCTGGCTTAAAGTGCAACCGAATTTCGACCCCATCCGCTCCGACCCGCGCTTTCAGGACCTCCTGCGCCGCATGAACTTCCCGCCGTAGTGCTGCATATGCCTGAACATGAGATTTCGGCGCGAGTTGAAATGCCAGGTTAGTGGCGGCATGAATGCCGCGAGTTGGGCTCGCACACGTCCCCAGTACCAGTAATGCTTCAAGTGGCTCATCGGCAAACGGTTGGTGTGGGTTCTCCGTATTTCTCCCTATAAGTCGGCCAGTGTTTACCGCTGTGTCCGGTCGGGACGGTGAACTCCAATTGACCTATTTGGGCGCACACGCCTATTGAGGAAGCTACCGAACATTGAGTTGGTCGTGCCGGTTACTGGCAGGATTACTAGCGGGACAGAACGTCTGGAGACAGTTCTGCCAGGCAGCATGGTTTTACGGGGAGGAATACAGATTGGGCAGTACACGTAGACCTGACAGGGAGAGCTATCCTGACTTGACTAAGCCGCCATGGCCTTGCGGCCAGGCTTAGATTTGAGATCAATGTGGGGGAGGATGCAATGAGGGTATTGCAATGGATTAAACCTGGAGTATTTCAGTCGCGTAAAGTTCAACCTGGTCACACCGCGAATGCCAGGACTTGATGTTCTCTTGGCTGAACTTCATGTTCGGTACTTCCGCAATTCCTGGTACGTCCATGCCTTACATTCCACCCGTGGGCAACGAACTCTCTACCGCACGGGCATCTGCATACCCACCAATCTTTGCCCTTGGAGGGCTCGCCACGTAGCACGGTTATTCCGGTGGACTTGATTTTCCTTCCCAACATCAATGCATCGCGTGGGTCCTGCCGCATCGGCACTTTCCGGTGTATCGAATCCGGCTTGTCGGATGTTTTCTTCGATAACGCGTCGCACTCCTCATTTTGGGCACGTGGAATCCAGCATAGGTTTATCTCCCACCCACAATTGTGCAGGTGAGCGAGCAGTGCTTTTGCTTCCTTGGCTGTCGA